>DASUNJ010000532.1:0-20626 GCA_036277235.1 Thermoanaerobaculia bacterium
CGAGACCCGGGACACGGTCATGTACAGCGTGCTCGCCGAGGAGTGGCCGGCCCTGAAGGCCCGGCTCGAGGCGCGGCTGGCGGATCTTTAGGAAGTCTTTAGCTCCCTTTCCGGACTTCTTTAGGGCCGGGCCTCTAGGCTCCGGTCCATGGAAGCAGCTCTCACCTTGCCCGCAGGTCAGGAGCGCTCGGCGCGCCTCGCCGTCCTCTCCCTGACCGCGATGGGGATCGTCTACGGCGACATCGGGACGAGCCCGCTCTATGCCCTCCGCGAATGCTTCTTCGGCCCGCACGCGGTGCCGGTCACCCATGACAACGTGCTCGGCGTCCTGTCGCTCATCGTCTGGACGCTGGTGATCGTGGTGACGCTCAAGTACCAGGTCTACGTCCTGCGCGCGGACAACGACGGCGAAGGGGGGATCCTGGCTCTCATGGCGCTCGCCACGCGCAGGATGCGCCGGCAGTCCTGGATCCTCGTCGGCCTCGGCCTCTTCGGCGCCGCGCTCCTCTACGGGGACGGCATGATCACGCCCGCGATCTCGGTGCTGAGCGCCATGGAGGGGCTCAGGATCGTGGCCCCTCAGCTCGAGCACTACGTCGTGCCGGCGACGATCGCGGTCCTCGTCCTCCTGTTCCTCTTCCAGCGCCGGGGGACGGCGGGGGTGGGCCTGGTGTTCGGGCCCGTCATCCTGCTCTGGTTCGTGACGCTCGCCGTCCTCGGCGTGCTCGGCATTGCGCGCGAGCCGGGCGTGCTGGCGGCGTTCAACCCCATGTACGCGTTCCGCTTCTTCGCCCACAACGGCGTGGCCGGCTACCTGGTCCTCGGCGCGGTCTTCCTCGTCGCGACCGGCGGCGAGGCGCTCTATGCCGACCTCGGGCACTTCGGCGTGCGGCCGATCCAGATCGGCTGGTTCTCCGTGGTCATGCCCGCGCTGCTCCTCAACTACTTCGGCCAGGGAGCGCTGCTGCTGCGCAATCCGGGCGCGGCGGACAACCCGTTCTACCGGCTCGCTCCGGAACAGTGGCTCTATCCGCTGATGATCCTCGCGACGATGGCGACCGTCATCGCCTCCCAGGCGGTCATCTCGGGAGTCTTCTCGCTGACCCGGCAGGCGGTCCAGCTCGGCTACGCGCCGCGCATGGAGATCGTCCACACCTCGGAGCGGCAGATCGGCCAGATCTACGTGCCGCTCGCGAACTGGGGCCTGATGCTCGCGACGATCGCGCTGGTGGTGGGCTTCCGCACCTCGAGCAACCTCGCCGCCGCCTACGGCGTCGCGGTGACGACCACCATGATCATCACCTCGCTCCTGGCCTATGTGGTGGCGCGGCGCATCTGGGGCTGGAAGCTCTGGGCCGCGGTGGGCGTCACGGCGATGTTCCTGGCCGTCGACGTCGCGTTCTTCGGCGCCAACATCGTCAAGGTGGCCCAGGGCGGATGGTTCCCGCTCGTCATCGCCGCGGGTACCTTCGTGATCTTCGCGAGCTGGCGGCGCGGGCGCTCCGCCCTGGCGGCCCGGCAGGCCGAGGTCTCCCTTTCGCCGCAGCTCGTCATCGACGACGTGGCGCGCCGGGGCATCCCGCGTACCCCCGGGACCGCGGTCTTCCTGACCGGGCAGGCGACCGGCACCCCGCCGGCCCTGCTCCACAACCTCAAGCACAACCGGGTAGTGCACGAGCGCAATCTCTTCCTGACCGTGCGCAACGAGGAGGTCCCGCACGTCCCCGAGGCGGAGCGCCTCTCGGTCGAGGACCTGGGCCCGGGCTTCCAGCGCATCATCATCCGCTACGGCTTCATGGAGGACCCGGACATCCCTCCCGTGCTCCGCGCGATCGGGCTCGAGCCCGCCAGTACGACGTTCTTCCTCAGCCGGAGCCTGGTGCTCTCGCGGCGCAAGGGCTTCGCCGCGAGCATCCTCGACAGGCTCTTCATCTTCATGGGGCGCAACGCCCAGGTGCCCACGCAATTCTTCCGCCTGCCGCCGAACCGGGTCATCGAGATCGGCATGCAGGTCGAGATCTGAGTAGACTGATGGTCATGGACAGGCATCCTGCGCATTGGGTGCGGCTCCTGGCGAAGTGGGCGGCGGTGCCGCTCGCCCTGGGCGGCGTGATCCTGGTCAGCCGCGCCGCCGGGGCCAACGAGATCACCGCCGGCCTCCTGCTCCTGGTCGCGGTGCTCGGCCTCGCCGCCTGGGGCGGCTGGACGGTCGGAGCCGTGGCGTCCGTGGCCGCCACGCTCTGCCTGAACTTCTTCTTCTTCCATCCCACGGGCACGTTCGCCATCGAGGACTCCTCGAACTGGGTGGCGCTGGGCTGCTTCCTGGCGGCTTCCACCCTGGTCAGCCGGCTGGTGGCCCGCGGTCGTCAAGAGGCCGCGGAGGCTCTGGCCCGGCAGCGGGAGCTGGAGGTGCTGTACGACCTCTCCTTCGACCTGTTCACTTCCCCCCTCGGGAAAGCCGCGGCCCGGACGTTGCGCGCCCTCGGCTCCAACTCGGGGGCGCTGGTCCTCTCTGGCAGCGAGCCGGCGATCGTGGTCGGGGAGCCGGAGGTCGACGGCACGTTCATCGAGGCCGCCCGGAAGGGCTCCGCCATCCTGGAGGACGGCGGGACCAGCTACATCCCGCTCCAGATCGGCGGTCAGGCCGGAGGGGTCCTGCTGGCCTGGGAGCCCACCGCCCCGCCCGCGGTCCTGGAGCCGGCCGTGCGCCTGCTGGCCCTCGCCGTCGAGCGCGAGCGGCTGCTCCGGGAGGCGGCGCACCTGGAAGCCGTGCGCCAGAGCGACGCCTTGAAGACCGCGCTTCTGCGGGCGGTCTCGCACGACCTGCGTACCCCCCTCACCTCCATGCGCCTGGAAATCGAGAGCCTGGAGCGCAGGCTCGCGGGCAGGCCCGAGGAGCTCGCCAGCCTGCATTCGCTCTCCCGCCAGCAGGAGCGGCTGACCCGCCGCATCGACAACCTCCTCGCCCTGGCGCGCCTGGAAGCGGGCGTCGCCCGGCCCCATCCGGAGCCGACGCCGGCCGGCAGCCTCTTCCGCGCGGCACGGGAGAGCCTGGCCCTGATCCTCGAAGGGAGGGCCGTCGAGGTCCGCATCCAGCCGGGCTGCCCCGACCTCTGGGCCGATCCCTCCGTCAGCCTGGAGGTGCTGGTGAACCTGCTGGAGAACGCGGCGCGGGCGGCGCCTCCCGAGCAGCCGCTGGAGCTGGCCGCCGAATCGATGGACGGCCACGTCCGGATCGAGGTGCGCGACCGGGGTCCGGGGTTGCCCGCGGGGGGAGAGGGCCTGTCCGAGGGGCTCGGGCTGCGGATCGCCCGCAGCCTGGCCGAGGCGGACGGCGGATCGATCGAGCTCTTGGACCGCCCCGGCGGCGGCACGATCGCCCGCCTGGACCTGCCCGCGGCACCGGAGCTGGAGGAGATCCTGGCGGGATGACCCGCCCGAATCCCCTGATCCTGGTGATCGACGACGACGCCGACATCCGCCGGAGCCTGTCGCGGGAGCTGGCGCTGGCCGGCTACGACACCCTGGCCGCGGCCGACGGGGTGGAGGGGCGGGAGCTGTTCGAGCACCACCGTCCCGACCTGGTCGTCACCGACATCGCCATGCCCCGGGCCGACGGTCTCGCGGTGATCTCGGCGGTCCGCCGGACCGACCGCACGCCGATCCTGGTGCTGTCGGTGCGCGGCGAGGAGGCGGACAAGGTCCGCGCCCTGGACCTGGGAGCGGACGACTACGTGACCAAGCCGGTCTACCTGCGCGAGCTGCTCGCCCGCGTGCGCACCCAGCTTCGCAGGACCGGTAGCGGCGGCATGGCGGTGCCGGAGATCCTCCGTTTCCCCGACCTGGTGATCGACCGCGGCCGGCGCACCGTCGTCCAAGGCGAGCGCGAAGTGAGGCTCACTCCCACGGAGCTGGCCATCCTGGAGCTGCTCGCGAGCCACGCCGGGCGCCCCGTCACCCTGCGCCAGATCATCGCGACCGTCTGGACCGGCGCCCCGGCGACCACCGTGGACACCGTGAGGGTTCATGTCGGCTCGCTGCGGCGCAAGCTGGAGCCCGATCCGGCCAATCCCCGCTACATCGGCACCGAGCCGTGGGTCGGGTACAGGTTTCTGGTGGAGCCGTCGGAGAGCGGGTAGACCCCTCTACCCGGCGAGTGGACGCGGCCCGCCGCGGGTAGGCGCCTCTACCCGGCGGGTAGACGCCTCTACCCGCGGGCCGGGCCCTCCACGCGAGGGGTAGACACAGCTGCCCCCGGGGTAGACGCCTCTACCCAAGGTCTGGACCTTCCACGCGAGGGGTAGACCCCTCCACCCGACGGGTTGATCCCTCTACCCAGCGGGTAGACCCCCCTACCCTTCCGACGAGCGGCTCGTCGACGCGCTGCACATCGTCGAGATGGTCGTGAGGTCGCCCGCGGCGCTCCCAGTATCAGGCGTACCGCAGGGCCGGATCGTGCCGGGCGCGGAAGAGGAAGCGCAGCACCCGCCGGGCGAGGTCGGCGGTGGCCTGTTCGCGGTCCACGGCCTCCTGGAAGAGCCGCAGGGCCTTCAGGGCTTCAAGGTGTACGCCCTCGGCTTCGAAGGCGGCGGCCAGCGCCGGGGTCAGCGCCTTCACCTCGGCCGTGCGCCCCTCGTCGAGCAACAGGCCCGCCAGCTCCTGCCGGGCGAGCGCCACGTCGTACCACCGCTCGTTCGCCTCGAACTGTCCCGCGGCCTGCTCCAGGTAGAAGCGCGCGGCCGCGGGCCGGCCCAACCCGACGTGGATGCGCCCTTCCAGTCCCAAAATGCGAATGAGCTCGATCGCGTCGCCCCTTTCCGAGGCAAGCTCGCGCACGATAGGGAGGTGCTCGGTTGCCGCCTGGAAATGGCCGAGGTGGGTCAGGTTGATCGCGAGATTGTAGCGCCACATGTAGGACAGCCGGGAGCAGCCCTCGCGCAACACATGGGGCTCGGCTCGCAGGAGCGTCTGCACCGCTGTCTCGTAGTCGCCCATCACTTCCAGCGTGAAGCCCTTCTTGATCAAGGCGCGCGCCGGGCACCGCCCCACCGCGACCGCGTCGTCGAGCAGCTTTAAGGCCGGCTTGAATCGCCGCTCGGCGCGGCACAGCGACGCCTCCAGGTCGAACAGCCGCCCCGGGTCAAGCACGCCGTAGGGGTCTGAGCCGCTCCTGGCGAGGCGCTTCGCCTCGTCGAACGCCGCCCTGGCCTCCTTCAGCTTCCCGGGGCACCGCAGCGCGTTGGCCCGGTAGGCGACCGCGTGGCTCGTGACGGCCTCGGGCCACCCGGCCTGGCCCTCGACGAGCGCTGCAAATTCGTCGGCCATCTGGGCCAGCAGGGTTGCCTCCTCCATGCTCCTGGAGGTGGCTTCCGTCGAGGCCTCGCCCGCCTCGATGCAGAGTGCCCAGGCGTGGTAGTCCCTGCCCAGGCGCACCACGGCCGCCCGCTCGGTCGGCGTGAGCTTCGCTAGGCGCGGCAACTGCTCGCGGGCCTGAAAGCGATCCTCGTGCCGCGGCGGGCTGAGCTGCGGCGGCAGGCTGAGCAGGCGCTGCACGAGCTCGCCCGCCGAAGCATCGGCAGTCTCGCCGAGCACGGTCCGAATGTCTTCGATTCCCTGACCCGGCCGCAGGCGCTTCCGCTCGTCGCGTTCGATGGAATCTAGTACCTCGTCGACCCACTCCAGGGTGAGCCCGGCCGCCTCCGTCGCGCGCTCTATCTGCTCGGGAGCCGGCGCGTGAATGCCGAGCTCCCACTGCGCGAGGCTGCTTGCGTCCGAGCCCATGTCCTGGGCGAACTTCTCCTGTGTCTTGCCCGAGGCCGCCCGGAAGAGGCGGATCTTGATGCAGGCGCGTTTCACTCGCTTTGCCCTCCACTGGCACGAGGCTACGAAAAATCACAAACTTGACCCGCGCGGCCCGCGCGGGTCAGATCGGTCCGCCCTTGGCGCCACGCCGGAGACTCTCGCATGCGCAAAGCTCTCGTCGTCCTCACCCTCGCTGCCACCCTCGCCGCGACCAGGCCCGGCCTCCTGGGCCAGGCCTGGTCGCTCGTTACCGCCATCTGGGGCCACGCGGGCTTCGGGATGGACCCGAATGGCGATCCAAAACCGACCCCGCAGACGGACGAAGGGTTCGGAATGGACCCCGACGGCAAGCCGGGCTCATGACGTGAACCGGAGGCCCTGGTCGTGCCGGGCTCGATGGAGGAACCGCAGGACGCGGCCGGCCAGCTCCTCGTCCGCGGTCTCGTGCTCTGCCGCCTCCCGGAAGAGCTGCAGGGCACCCAGGGCCTCCGGGTGCACCTTTTTGGATGCGAAGACCTCGGTCAGCCTCGGGGTCATGGCTTTGACCTCGGCTCTGTTGCCTTCGCGCAGCAGCAGGACGGCGAGCTCCATGAGCGCGATGGCCACGTCGTACCACATCTTCCGGCGCGCAAACTGGCGCATCGCGAGCTCCAGCAACGCGCGGGCCTCCCTGGGACGCCCGAGACCTAACGCAATCCGCGCCCGGAGACCGTTTACCCGCGGGATTTCGCTTTCGTCCCGCCTCCGGGTGACGATCTCGTACACCTCCTGCACGAGGTCCCTGGCCTCGGAGTACCTGCCGAGCTCGATGTAGCAGGCGGCGAGGTTGTGGCGGTGCATGTAGAAGAGCCGCGGATCAGCCTGCCGGTCGACCAGGGGCTCGGCCTCGCGAAGAGCTTCGATGGACTGCTCGTACTCGCCCATGACCTCCAGGGTGAATGCTCTCTTGATGAGCACCCGCGCCGGGCGGTGGCTGATCGGCCGGGCTTCCGCGAGGCGGTCGAGCGCCTCGTCGAGCCGGCGCTGCGCGCGGCGCAGGGAGGCCTCGACGTCGAGCAGCCGGCCGGGGTCGAGCACGTGATCGGGGTCCGCGCCGGCCAGCCACAGGGGCTTGACCGCTTCGAGGCCGGTGTCCGAGAGCTCCAACTCGCCGGCCACGCGCAACGTGTTCGGCCCGAAAAGTCCGGCATAACCGCGAACCCGGCTCACCCACTCTTCCGGCCCACGCACCCGCTCGGCGATCTCCACGGCGAGACGGGCCCAGAAAGCCGCCTCCTCCAGGCCGCGCGACGCGGCTTCTGGGGATTCCTCCGCGACGATTTCCATCAGGGCCCAGTGCTGGTACTCGCGGCACTCCCGGATGACGGCGAACCGCTCCTCCTCGGTCTTCAGGTCCTTGAGAGCCTTGAGCTGCAGGCGTGCGAACCATCGCAGGGGCTCGCGATGCTCGGGCGCGGGGTACCCGTCGAGGGGAGGGAGGTCGCGGAGCCGGCGGGCGAGTTGGAAGCAGAGAGCGCGGCGGGCCTGGTTCTCGCGGAAGAGGGCCATCTCGATCTCGTCCCGCTCCTCGGGGGTCAGTCCGTCCGGTTGGTCGAGGGATGCCATGGATTCCACCCAGCCCGCGGTGACCGCGGCATGGGCGGGCCGGGCGCAAAGGGCGGTGAGCGTCGTGCGGAACGTCTCCTCGTCGACGGGAGCCCGGTCCGTCTTGGAGAGCAGGTAGTAGGCCGACTTGCGGCCGATGAGGGCGGCCACGGTCTTCTGGGTCAGCCCCTTGAACAGGACGATGAACTTGAGGACGCGCTGACGCAGCTCCGGCCTGATCGTCATGCAGTCGGTCTCCGGTTCGGTTCCAACGCAGGATAATTGCGTTTTCACAAAAAAGCGAGGGAGACGCGCCCGGAATTTAACAAAGGTGCATGCTGGCCTCCGAAAGGAGCGGCGGGCAGCGCAGAAACGTCGCCAGCATGCCGGATTCTGGAGAATCTGCGTCGCCAGGGCGTGAGCGGCAAGCTCGGCCGAGGTGCCGGTAACCTCCCGCGACGAGCTCGGCCGGCTCGCCGCCACCAGATCGCCCTGGCGGTGGAGTAGCCTCAGATGGTTCAGGCGGTCGCTGACTTCGGCAGGCTCTCCTCGACGTCGAGGATCGAGCGGATCGTCTGGGTGAGGGTCTGGGCGGAGAACGGTTTCTGGAGGATGGTCTCCTCGGCCGAGAGCGACTGGTCGTTGTAGCCGGACATGTAGAGGACACGCGTCTGCGGCCTCTCGGCGATCAGGCGGGTGGCGAGCTCCGGCCCCTTCATCTGCGGCATGGTGACGTCGGTCAGGAGGAGGTGGATCGCGCCGCGGAACATGCGCGCCATGGCCAGGGCCTCGTCGCCGGATTCCGCCTGGATCACGCGGTAGCCCTTGCCCACGAGGATCTGGTGGAGGACCCGCCGCACCTCGTCCTCGTCCTCCACCAGGAGGATCGTCTCCGAGCCGCTGTCGTCCAGGCCCGTGGGGGCCGCGACCAGCACCGTGCCCGCCTCCTGGGTCAAGGGGAGGTAGATCGAGAACACCGCGCCAGCCCCCGGAGAGCTGTCGACGAAGATGTGGCCGGCGCTCTGCTTGACGATGCCGTAGGCCATGGAGAGGCCGAGCCCGGTCCCCTCCCCCTTGGTGCTGAAGAAGGGCTCGAACACGCGCGCCTGGGTCTCCGCGTCCATGCCGATGCCGGTGTCCGCGACCGACAGCAGCAGCCAGGCACCCGACGGCACGTCGGCGTGGGGAGCCGGATTCCCCGGCGCGGCCCTCACCGCCGAGGTCCGGATCGTCAGCCGGCCGCCCGTGGGCATGGCATGGCGGGCGTTGACTGCAAGGTTCACCACCACCTGCTCGATCTGGCCGGGATCGACCTTGACGCGGCCGAGGTCGGCGCCGAGCTCGGACACCAGTTGGATGTCCTCGCCGAGGAGCCGCTGCAGCATCTTCCCCAGGCCGGTGATGACCGGGTTCAGCTCCAACACCCGGGTCTCCATGGGCTGGCGGCGTGCGAAGGCGAGGAGCTGCTTGGTCAGGGCCGCGGCCTTCTGCCCCGCCTCCTTGACCCCGCTGAGGTTGCGGACCAGGAACGGGTCGGAGCGGTAGCGGTCGAGCATCAGGTCGTTGTAGCCGAAGATGGCGAGCAGGCAGTTGTTGAAGTCGTGGGCGACGCCGGCGGAGAGGCGGCCGATCGCTTCCATCTTCTGCGACAGCAGGAGCTGCCGCTGCAGCATCTTGTTCTCGGCTTCGTTGCGCTTGCGCTGGACGATGTCGCGGATGGCGACCACGGTCACGTCCTCGCCCTGGAAGACGTATTTCTTGCGGGCCACCTCGATGTCCACCACCGAGCCGTCGCGCTGGAAGCCGTGCCCCTCGCGCGGCACGTCGTCGAGGCCGGTCTCCGGCACGGAGACGAGGTCGGAGAGCTCGCGGCCGATCAGCTCACCGGGCGCATAGCCGAAGATGGCGAGCAGGGCGTGGTTGACTTCCAGGACCGTGCCGTTGCGGACGATCGCAATCCCTTCGAGGGTGGCTTCGAAGAGGGTGCGGAAGCGCTCCTCGCTGCGCCGGATCTCCTCCTCCGCGGCCTTGCGCTGGGCGATCTCCTGCTGCGCCCGCTCGTACAACCGGATGTTTTCGACCATGGGCGCGATCTGGTTGGCCACGGTGGTGAGGAGGTGGATCTCCGCGGCCGGGTAGTGGTCGTCCGGATCGCGCCGGCCGAGAAGCCAGATGCCGATCGTCTCACCCTGGACGCTGAGCGGCGTGACCAGCCGGACCCAGGCGAAACGGGACCCGGCGTGGTCCTGCGGGTAGCGGTAGCGGCCGCTCTGCTCGAGCAACTCGCGCACCTCGCTCACCGTCGCCGGATCGCCCGGCGGCACCCCCTCCTCGTAGAGGGTTTCCAACCCGTCTTGCGGCGGCCGCTCGAACAGGTGGAGCGCGGACTGGCGGATCAGCAGCGAAGGGAGGATCTCCTGCGTGAGGACCTCGGCCAGCGCCGAGCGGTCGAAGGCCGTGGGGATGCGCTCGGACACGAGGTCGATCACCTCGTCCGGCGAGTGCCGGATGCCGAAGATGTGGCGCTCCACCAGGGTCTGGAAGCGGCTGCGCAGCAGGAAGGTCAGGGAGACGAACACCAGCGAGGTGGCCACCACCGAAATGAGGTACGACACGTTGATGGGGGCCCAGCGGCTGCTGACCACGAAGAGCGTCACCACGTAGGTGGTGAGCGAGAGGACGGAGAAGCTGTACAGGCCGAGCAGACGGTTGGCGCGGAACTCCAGGGCGCCCACGTGGTGCTTGTAGATGGCGTAGATGTAGCTCATCGGCAGGATGGGCACCGAGAGCACGGAGATCGCCAGGAGCCAGGGGAAGAGGAGGCGGACGTTCTCGAACAGGAACGACAGCCGGATCACCCAGAAGGGCATGAGGACGAAGATCACGAAGAACGGCCCGAGGCCAAGCACGATGCCGTAAAGCAGGATGCGGTTCGCGACCTTGACCGCGGGCTCCAGCGGCAGGAACAGGCGCAGCCCCAGCAGGCCCAGCGTGCTCAGGACCGCGACCAGCGTGGTCCACAGGTACGCGTACGAGAGCCAGCCCAGGAAGAAGAAGAAGTCGAGGATCGTGACGACCGCAACGAACCCGTAGAGGGGAATCAGCAGCCGGCGCCGCCAGCGCGCGCTGAGGAGAGCGCTCGGCAGGAGCAGGTGCAGGTGGATCGACAGCGGCAGGAAGATCCAGATGAAGAGGTGGAAGACCACCGAGGAGTAGCTCGCCCGCAGCGGCGAGGCGAGGCCCGAGGCGAACCAGACGGCGGTGACGTAGCTGAACAGGACCAGCACCAGCCAGCGCTCGTCCCGCGGCCGCAGGAAGAGGATCGCCATCGTGCCCATGAGCCAGAAGATGACGGGGAAGATGGCGGCCGGGGGGATTTCCGGCAGCTTCCCGGATTCCTTCCGGATGTGGATCATCAGCGTCATCTCTCGGCCGTCGCGCAGGACGCGCACGGGCGCGACGTTGTCTTCGCCGAAGGCGTCGAGGATCGACAGGGTGCGGTCCGTGAAGTACATGTCGTAGGTGAGCGGACCGATGGCGAGCAGCCGGTCGTCGACCTGCAGGCAGTGCCCGGGATCCTCGCACGGGAGCACCGAGAGGACCTTCCAGTCCGTGTCCAGGGCGAAGTCCATCATCTTCGTGACGTTGATGTACGGGTAGTACAGGCACGGCACGAGGATGAGCAAGGACAGGACGACCCAGGGCAGGTCGCTTTTCTTCAGCGAGAACGGGCTTGGCCTTTCCATCGGATGGAGCGCGCCCGATCTCCGGGTTTTCCCTGGCGGGAGCGCCGGGCTGGAAAGCCGGATCGAGGGGGGCGTTACGCCGCAGTATACCAGGGCTGCGGTTTCGCGGTGTAGCAGGAGCGTCCGCGGGGCCGGCGAAGAGGCGGCCTCTGCCCCCGCGGACGCAGCTTGATCCTGCTGCGGAATCCTACGCTTCTGCCGGGAGCCCGGAGCCATCCTCCATCCAGATGCCCCAGCCCGGCGCGGGAGCGCCCTCGGCCAGCTTGCACAGGTCGGACGGCCCGGGTTCCTCCCAGACGGCCCAACCCGCGAAGCCTTCGGACTTCCAGACGTCCGGGCTTCCGATCCGTCTCAGACTGCGCAGAGCCTCGAACAACCTGCCCTCTTCCTTCCCGGACATGAGCTTCGAATGGAAATCATGGATCGACATCGCAACCTCCTTGGGGAGATCCCCTCCGTACGTTTGAACGGCCGACAATCATGAGCGTCGACTCGAAGAGAGGAAGGAAAGGTGGGGCGCGGGCGTGCAGCCGCACGTTCTGCCGAGGCTTCGAGGGAAGCCGAACGACCCGGCAGGGAGAGATGGCCGTCGGCACGGTCGTGATCCCCCGGGGCCGCGGGCCTGTCCGGTGAGCGCCCTTCTCTGGCCTGGAGGGCACCGGCTCCGCTATCGGGGTATTCCAGCCAGTATAGCGTCTTTGTCGGGCGAAGGGCGGGCTTTGGGAAGGAAGGGGCGCGGCGGAGAGAGTCTGGAGGGAGGAGCGGGACCTGGGCTCCCATGGAGGTTGCGACACGCAAGCGGGCCATCCCGGCCTCGATCCTCCGGGTGGACGCCGTGCCGCAATGGGCCTTGGGTCCATGGCATCCTCATCCCACCGCGAGCGAAGCCGGCTCCTCCACTCCGACGGACTCCAGCATCTTGTGCAACGGCCGCAGGTGCGCGGCGAAGATGCGCTCGACCGGCGTGGAATTGCGCAGCGGGATGCCGGCGAGCACCCTCCGCGCCTCTTCCGCGATTTCGACCATCTTGAACACGCAGTAGCTCACGGCGCCGCTGCGCAGAAGGATCTTCTGCGCCTCGGCCAGCGACTCCGGATCGTTGGACCGGGCCGACAGCTCGAGGAACTGCTGTTGTGCCGGGTGGTCCGCCGTCATGGCGTAGAGGATCGGAAGGTTGTTCGTCCGGCGTCCCCAATCGGCCCGGGCCGGAGTTTCCAGGGCGTCCGAAAGATCGTCGCTGACCTGGACGAACCGTCCCAGCGTTCCGCCGAAGGCTTCCAGCGCATCGGCCGTGAGCTCCTGCGCTCCGCCGAGGAGGGCGCCCATGCGGAACGCGGCGCCGAACAGCGGCGGCGTCTTCGTCCCGACCGTGCGCCAGTACTCTTCTTCGCTGCGCAGCTCCCGGGAGTCCATGTCCTGGCCGAATGCGGTCCCGATGGACATCCGGGCGAAGCTTGCGTGCAGGGCGGCGCGGACGCGGGGCTCGACCCCGGGATCGTCGAGCATGAGGTGTCCCGCGGCCTGGAACGCGAGGCCGAGGTTGGCGGCCCGGCCCGTTCCGAGCCGGTGGTAGTCGCCCTTCGGATCGTCGTCCAGGATGTCGTCGACGAGATGGATGCTGATAAGCGAACAGAACACGGCGGCGGCGCCGGGAACGGCGGCCTCGGCCTCGCCGCCGACCGCTTCGCACGCTGCGCCTGGGTAATCCCATACGGAGAGCGACTCCCGATGCACGACCCGCTCCATGAGTTGGAGCATCTGGGGCCAGGCGGCGACCTCCGCCACGGCACGCACCCGCTGCTTGATCGCCTGGAAGCCAGCTCCGGCATTCTCTGCCATTTCGGCCATGTAGCCCCACCTCCGGGATGAGCGGGACCCGGGCAGACAGCCCGGGTCCCGTAGTCACTTCAGATGGACAGCTGTCCTAATCCACGAAGCAAGAATCAAGCCTGGGTGGCGAGCACCGAGGAGCTGTCGCTCCAGATCGCCCATTCATTCATCTGCCCCGCCTCGAACATGACCTTCGGATCCTCGAGCAGGCTCAGGCGACGGAGCGACTCCACCAGAGCACTGTTCTCGGTGGCGGACACGAACTTCTGATAGAAATCGGCAATAGACATTGGCGTAACTCTCCCTCGTTTTGGGGGCATGGCGCCCCCGATGAATTACTACAGGGTTGAGACGGACGGACTTACTGCACTTGAACGCCGCGGCGCGTCAAGGGGGGTATCGATCCACGGTTACTCCCTCCAAAAAAGGTCAAAAGAGATCAATTTGGATGGGGTGGCGTTGGGCGCTCTTCACCCATCCAGCCATAGAGTGCAGAGGATGGGAGAAACCGGGACAGTTGTTCGGTAATTTGGTCGGCTCAGGCCGGGGCGGCGGTGCCGAGCGGGGGGGCGGCGGGGCGGGCCGCCTGGAGCAGGCCGACCTGCAGCGCCTGGGCGAGGTCGCGGCCGGGCAGCGGCTTGAGGAAGAAGTAGCCCTGGGCGTAGTCGATGCCGAGCCGGCGCAGCACCTGCGCGTCGTCGGCGGTCTCGACCGCCTCCATGATGGTAGCGGTGCCGGCGCGCATGGCCATCTCGGCCGTGCTCTGGACGATGATCTGCTTGAACGAGTCCTGCGCCAGGCCGCGGCAGAAGGTGCCGGAGATCTTGAGGAAATCGGGGCGCAAGTCCTGGAAAAGATTGAGGTTGGAGGACCCTTCACCGAAGTCGTCCAGCGCGATCCGGAAGCCGCAGTCGCGCAGCCTTTGCAGCGTCGAGGCGAAGGCGCGCGGGTTGACGATCGTCTGCTGCTCGGTCAGCTCCATCACGATGCTGCGCTCCTCCAGGCCGGACTGGTGCACCTCGTCGCACAGGCGCGCCGTGAAATCCGGGTTGGTCAGGGAGCGCGGCTGGACGTTCAGGAAGGTCGTCACCGGGCTGGTGAGCTGGACGACCTCGGCCAGCGCGGCCCGGATGCAGATCATGTCCGCCTCGAACAGCAGCTCCTTGCGGGCCGCATAGGCGAGGAGGAACGACGGGCTTCCCAGCACCGAGTTCGCGGGTCCGCGGGCCAGGCCCTCGACGCCGAAGACCTCGAAGGGCGCGTCGCCGTCCCTCACCTTGACGATCGGCTGCAGCACGGCGCGGATCGTCTTGCGGTCGAGGAACTCCTCCAGCAGCTCCACCTGCTGGACCTCCCCGGTATCGCCCGGACCGCCGCCCGGCTCGGTGGAGACCAGATTGTCACGGCGCTCGATGAGCATGGTGCGGAGCTGGCTGAGCCCCTCGGGCTTCTCCAGCACGGCGGTGACACCCAGCATGCCGCAGAGGGAACGCACGTTCTCGTCCACGTAGCCGCTCAGCACATAGACCGCCGTGTCCGGGAAGTTGGTGGTGACGAAGCGGATCAGGCGCATCCCCTCCAGCCCGCCGAGCTGCGATACGGAGAGGTCGGTCACGACCACGTCGAAGCGGTAGGAGCTGAGGAGCGCCAGCGCCGCTTCGATCTCCAGGCAGGTCGTCAGGTGGATGCCGGGACGCCGCAGGCACGCAGCCAGCATGTCGACCACCATCGACTCGTCGTCGAGAATTAGAACTCGGAGCACCGTGGCCCAGTATAAGCCCCGAACGCGCGTCCGGCAATCCGAAAGTGTCAGGGTATGTCGGCCGACACTTTCTGACAGTCACCCGACAAGCCGCTCGGCGAGGCGCGTGAAGCGGGTCTTCACCCGCCGGTTGTTCACCGCCGCCGCCAGCGCCCGCGGCTCGCCCACCAGGATCGCCAGCTTCTTTGCCCGGGTGAGAGCGGTGTAGAGAAGATTGCGCTGCAGCATCAGGTAGTGCTGCGTGTGCAGAGGCACGATCACGCACGGGTACTCGCTTCCCTGGGACTTGTGGATCGTGCAGGCGTAGGCCAGCGTCAGCTCGTCCAGCATCGACGGCTCGTAGACCACCTCGCGGCCGTCGACCGTCACCCGCAGGAGCTGGTCGAGCTCGTCGATCCCGGTGACCCTTCCGATATCGCCGTTGAACACCTCCAGGTCGTAGTTGTTCCGCACCTGCATCACCTTGTCCCCGACCCGGAAGCTGCGGCCGCCGCGGACGATCTCCTCCCCCTGCGGATTCAGGAGGTCGCGCAGCGTCTCGTTGAGCCGTTCGGTGCCCAGCGGGCCGCGGTTGCGCGGCGTGAGGACCTGGATCTGGTCGACGGGATCGAGGCCGAAGCGGGCCGGGACGCGCCGCCCCACCAGCTCGGCGATGGTCTCGACGATCTCCTCGGGATCGCGGCGCGCGAGGAAGAAGAAGTCGCCGTCCACCGTCTCCGTGTCCGGCATCCTGCCCTCGTTGACGCGGTGGGCGTTGACCACGATCAGGCTGCGCGCGGCCTGGCGGAAGATCTCGGTCAGGCGCACCACCTCCACGGCATCGGAGCGGATCAGGTCGGCGAGCACCCGGCCGGGTCCGACCGAGGGGAGCTGGTCTACGTCGCCCACCAGCACCAGGCGGCCGGGGTCGGGCATGGCGCGGAGGAGGTGAAGGGCGAGGACCGCGTCCAGCATCGAGGCCTCGTCCACGATGAGGAGGTCGCAGCCGAGCGGGTGCTCCCGGTTCCTCACGAACGTCCGGGTCTTGGGATCGAACTCCAGGAGCCGGTGGATCGTGCTCGCCTGGCCGCCCGTGGCCTCCGCCAGCCGCTTGGCCGCGCGGCCCGTAGGGGCCGCGAGGAGGATGCGCTGCCCTTTCTTCTCCAGGATCTTGACCAGCCCGCGGACCAGCGTGGTCTTGCCGGTGCCCGGGCCGCCGGTGATGACCAGCACCTTGCGCGTCAGGCCGGAGCGCACCGCCTGCCGCTGTTGACGGGCGAGCTCGACCTTCTCCGTCTTCTCGAACCAGTCGAGCGCCCGCTCGACGTCGATCTCGAAGGGCAGGGAGGGCTGAACGAGGAGGTCGCGGATGCGCGTGGCGATGCCCGTCTCGGCCACGTGCAGGGCCTTGGGATAGACCGAGGCCTCGTCCGCCTCGTCCGGGGCAGCGGTGGAGGGCTCCACCACGACCTGGCCGGTCTCGGACAAGCTGCCGATCGCCCTGTCGACCAGGTGGGCCGGCGCCGCGAGGAGGGCGGCGGCCTCCTGGGCCAGGGTGCGGCGGGGGAGGAAGAGATGGCCGCGGTCGCCCGCCTCGGAGAGGAGGTGGAGCACGCCGGCCTCCACGCGCTGCGGCGCCGCCGGGTCGATTCCCAGCGCGGCGGCGATGCGGTCGGCGCTCTTGAAACCGATGCCGTGGATGTCGAGGGCCAGGCGGTAGGGATTCTCGCGCACCAGGTTCACGGCGGAAGGGCCATAGGTCTTGTAGATGCGGATGGCGTACTGGGTGGAGACGCCGTAGGACTGGAGGAAGACCATGACCTCCTTGATGTCCCGCTGCTCGATCCAGGCGCTCCGGATGGCGGAGCTGCGGCCCGCGCCGATCCCCTCGACCTCGCGCAGCCGCTCCGGCTGGTTCTCGATGACGTCGAGCGTCTCCTTGCCGAACGCCTTGACGAGCCGCGAGGCCATGACCTTGCCGATGCCCCGGATCAGGCCGGAGCCCAGGTACTTCTCGATCCCCTTGACCGTCGAGGGCGCGACCGTGGCATACGAAGAGACCTTGAACTGCCGGCCGTACTTGGGATCGTCGATCCACTCGCCGGCGAGGCGGAGGCTCTCGCCGGGCTGGATGCCGAGGAGGTTGCCGACGGCGGTTACGTGGTCGTGCCGGCCTGGGACGGCGAGGCGCACCACGCTCCAGGCGTTCTCCTCGTTGGCGAAGACCACGCGCTCCAGCACTCCTTCGAGAGAGGCGGTCGGCGCGGCACGGGGTTCGAGAGGGAGAGTCATGCTCGGGTGGCCAGTTTACGACGGCTTGTGCCAGAATGACGCCCGCATGGCCGACAAACCCCTGGTACTGGTGATCGACGACGAGACCGGCTCCCGCGAGTCCATGGCGATCGCCATCGAAAAGGCGGGGTGCGAGGTCCGCACGTTCGACGATGCGCGCAAGGCCCTGGAGTACCTGGAAGAGGCCGGCAGCGCGCGCGCCGCGGTGTGCGACCTGCGCATGCCCGGCATGGACGGCGTCGCGTTCTTGAAGGAGGTCCGCGAGCGCCAGTACGACCTGGGCGTCGTCCTGGTCACCGCCTACGGCTCCATCGAATCCGCGGTCGAAGCCATGCGCGTCGGCGCCGACGACTACCTCACCAAGCCGGTCGACCTCTACGAGCTGCGCCAGCGGGTCACGAACCTGATCGAGAAGCAGCAGCTCAAGGAAGAGGTCGTCAACCTGCGCGAGATGCTCGACAAGCGCTACGGCTTCGAGAGCATCATCGGCCGCTCGGCGCCCATGGACAAGCTGTTCGAGCAGATGAAGCTCGTGGCGCCCACGCGCTCCAGCGTGCTCATCATCGGCGAGAGCGGCACGGGCAAGGAGCTGGTGGCCAACGCCATCCACCGCGCCAGCCCGCGGCGCAACGAGCGCTTCCTGGCCATCAACTGCGGCGCCATTCCGAGCGACATCCTGGAGAGCGAGCTCTTCGGCCACGAGCGCGGCGCGTTCACCGGCGCCGTCTCGCGCAAGATCGGCAAGTTCGAGGTCGCCCACCGCGGCACGCTCTTCCTCGACGAGATCAGCGAGCTCTATCCCGAGCTGCAGGTCAAGCTCCTCCGCGTTCTGGAAGAGCGCCAGGTCATGCGCGTCGGCGGCAGCGATCTGATCGAGGTCGACTTCCGGCTCATCGCGGCCACCAACCGCGACCTGGAGAAGGAGGTCGCGGACGGGCGCTTCCGCGAGGACCTCTACTACCGGCTCAAGGTGGTGACGCTGCGCATCCCGCCGCTGCGCGAGCGGGTGAGCGACATCCAGCCGCTCGCCGAGCACTTCCTGGGGCTGTTCTGCCAGGAGCACGGCAAGGCGCCGAAGCGGCTGAGCAACGAGACCCTGGAGATGCTCGCGCGCTATCCCTGGCCGGGCAACGTCCGCCAGCTCCGCAACGTCATGGAGTCGGTCGTGGTCTTCCACCAGGGCGAGGACGTCCAGCCGGCCGACCTGCCGGTCGAGGTACGCGACTCGGTCACGGTCTCCACCGCGGGCGGTCCTGTGCAGTCGGTCGTCAGCGGGACGCGCACCATGGCGGACATCGAGCGCCAGGCGATCCTGGAGACGCTTCAGCGCACCGCCGGCCACCGCGCCAAGGCCGCCGACTTGTTGGGGATCGGCCTGCGCACGCTCCAGCGCAAGCTCAGGGAGTACAAGGAAGAAGGCTTTTTCCAGGACTGAAGGACGGAGGAGACGAACGAGATGGAACTACCGGCTGAGGTGTTGATCCACAACGAGCTGCTCGGCATCAAGGGCGGCAAGGGGACGCTTCTCCAGGTGACGCCGGACGGCTACTACGAGGTCAACTGCACCTTCGGCGAGCGCGTCCACCGCACGCTCTTCCCCATCCAGGGCACCGTCCTGATCCAGCGCCAGGCCGAGGACCTCACCCGAGTGGACCTGGAGATCGAGCGGTAGATGTCGGCGAACACTGCTCGGCTGTCGGTCAACGTCGATCACGTCGCCACCCTCCGCCAGGCCCGGCGCGCCTCCTACCCCGATCCCGTCGAAGCCGCCCGAATTGCCGAGGACGCGGGCGCGTCCGGCATCACCGTCCACCTGCGGGTGGACCGCCGCCACATTCAGGACCGCGACGTGGAGCGGCTGCGCGAGACCGTCCGCGGCAAGCTGAACCTGGAGATGTCCACGGCCGAGGAGATGCTGCAGCTCGCGCTGCGCGTCCGGCCCGACCAGGTGACGCTGGTGCCCGAGCGGCCCGAGGAGGTCACGACCGAGGGCGGGCTCGACGTCGTCCGCAACGGCGAGAGGATCGCCGAGGTCGCCGGGCAGCTCCAGGCGGCGGGCATCGAGGTCTCCCTGTTCGTGGATCCCGACCTGGAGCAGGTCCAGGCGATTCGAGGAGTCTCTGGTTTCGAGATCAACACCGACGCCTACACCCGGGCGCAAGATCAGGCGGGGGCGATGGTGCAACTGGACAAGGTTGCCCGGGCGGCGACGTTGGGCCGCGGCCAGGGCCTGCATCTCTACGCCGGCCACGGGCTGCGCACGGACAACGTCGGCCCCGTCGCGTCGCTACCCGGCATGGAGGAGCTCAACATCGGCCACTTCCTCGTCTCCCGCGCCGTGCTGGTGGGGATGGACACGGCGGTCCGGGAGATGCTTGCGGCGATGGGCTATCCCCCCAGCTCCCCCTGAATCACGCCGATCAGCTCGGTGGCCATGGCTTCGATGGTGGGCTGGTCGGGGCCTTCGATCATGACGCGGGCGAGCGGCTCGGTGCCGCTGTAGCGCAGGACGAGGCGGCCGTCGGCTCCCAGGCGGTCCTCCACGGAGCGGGCGGCGGCGGCCACGCTCGGGATCGTGGCGAGATCGGGCTTGCGGGCGACGCGCACGTTCTTCAATACCTGGGGGTAGCGCCGGAAGCCGGCGAGCAGCGCCGAGAGCGGACGGCCCGCCCGGTGGACGATGCCGGCGATCTGGAGCGCGGTGAGCAGGCCGTCCCCCGTGCTCGCGAGCCGGCGCTCGACGATGTGGCCCGACTGCTCGCCGCCCAGCAGGATCCCTTCCTTCTTCATGGCCTCCACGACGTAGCGGTCGCCCACGGCGCAGCGGACGATGCCGATCCCCTCGCGGTCGAGCGCCCGCTCCAGGCCCAGGTTGCTCATGGTGGTGGCCACGATCTTCGGCGGGTCGAGCAGGCCCCGGTCGCGCAGGGAGAGGGCCCAGAGGTAGAGGACGGCATCGCCGTCCCGTACCTCGCCGCGCTCGTCGGCCAGGATGCAGCGGTCGGCGTCGCCGTCGAAGGCGGCTCCGAGGTGCGCGCCCTCGGCCACCACCCGGGCTGCCATCTCGCCGGGCGCGGTCGAGCCGCAGCCCTCGTTCACGTTGCGGCCGTTCGGCTCCGCGTGCAGGAGCGTCACCTGGGCACCCAGGCGCCCGAAGATCTCCGCCGCGTAGGACGAGGCCGCACCGTTGCCGGTGTCGAGGACGATCTTGAGCCCGTCGAGCGGCTCCTCGATCGTCGAGGCGAGATGATCCAGGTATCTCTTCCTCAGAGGCTCCTCGGTGGCAAGCTCGGAGGGCGGTGGCTCCTCGGCGGTCCGCGAGAGCATACGCCGTTCCAGCGCGTGCTCGTCCTCGTCGCTCCACTTGGAGCCGCTCGGGTCGAGGAGCTTGATGCCGTTGTCCGGATAGGGGTTGTGGCTCGCGGAGACCACCACGCCGGCGGCGGCGCCGAGCGGCTTCGCCAGCCAGGCCACGCCGGGCGTGGGGATGACCCCGGCGTAGCGCACGCGCACGCCGCCCGCGCCGAGTCCCTGGGCGAGCCAGCCGCAGATCTCCGGCGTGCTCTCGCGGGTGTCGCCGCCGAGGACCACCTCGGGCGGGCTGCCGTTCGCCCGCTCCTGCAGCGTGGCG
>DASUNJ010000533.1:0-3966 GCA_036277235.1 Thermoanaerobaculia bacterium
TGGTGCGGGCGGCGCATGATCGCGGACTCCCGCTCTCCTTCCCCGAAAAGGTGACGGAGAGGCCCGGCCAGGGAATCCAGGGGGAGGTCGAGGGCCGCCGCGTGGCCCTGGGCAAGCTCTCCTTTCTCCAGCAGGACGGGGTGCTCTCCGCCGGCATCCGCCGGGTGCGCCGGCGGACTGCGCTCGAGGGCTCCTCGAGCGTGTTCGTGGCAGTCGACGGCGAAGTCGCGGGCGCCCTGATCCTGCACGATCCGGTGCGCCCCGACAGCCCGCGCTCCCTGCGCGCCCTGCGCCGGGCCGGGATCGAGCGGGTGGTGCTGGTCACCGGCGACCATCCCGAGGTGGCGGAGATGGTGGGAGCCGGGATCGGAGCCGACCTGGTCCTGGCGGAGCGCTCGCCGGAAGAGAAGGTCGAAGCCGTGCTCGCCGAGCGTACCCGCGGCCTCACCCTCATGGTCGGCGACGGGGTCAACGATGCGCCGGCCCTGGCCGCGGCCGACGTGGGGGTCGCCATGGGGGCGCGCGGCGCCACGGCCTCGGCAGAGGCGGCCGACGTGGTGCTCACCGTCGACCGGCTGGACCGTCTGGCCGAGGCGCTCGCGATCGCCCGCCGGTCGCGAGCGATCGCGGTCCAGAGCGTCGCCGCGGGCATGGGCCTGTCTCTCGCGGCCATGCTGTTCGCCGCCGCCGGCTACCTGCCCCCGGTCGCGGGGGCCATTCTCCAGGAGGGGATCGACGTGGCCGTGATCCTCAATGCCCTGCGCGCTCTCGGCGGGGGACGCCGGCGCCCGCTCCTGGAGGGAGAGGAGCTCAGCCGCCGCTATCGCGCGGAGCACGGGCTTCTGCTCCCCGACGTGGATCGCCTGCGCGCCGTCGCGGACCGTCTGGACGAGCTGCCGCCCCGGGAAGCCAGGAGCGCGTTGACGGAGCTCCGGCGCTTCCTGGAAGAGCGGCTGGTGCCTCACGAACAGACCGAGGATGCCGCCATGTATCCGCTCGTCGCCCGTGCCATCGGCGGCGAGGACCCGACCGCCGCGATGAGCCGCGCTCACCTGGAGATCGCCCACCTCGTCCGCCTCTTCGGGCGCCTGGTGGACGAGCTGCCGCCGGGCGGCGACGAGCCGCTCCTGACCGACGACCTGCGCGACCTGCGCCGGACCCTCTACGGCCTGCACGCGATCCTGAGGCTCCACTTCGCCCAGGAGGAGGAGCAATATCTGCCGCTGCTCGAAGAAGGCGCCGACCGCCGTCCCGGGTGGTCCGCCAAAGAAGCCGGCAGCTTCCACACGTAGAAAGGAGTGATTCCCATGACAGACGCCGCCACTGCAATCCTGCCACCCGCCGAAGAGGTCGTCCGGCGCCCCGGGACGGCGAAGAAGACCATGAAGGCGACCGTCTTCCACGGCGTGAACGACATCCGCATCGAAGAGGTGCCGCGGCCGGTGCCCGGCCCGGGCGAGGCGGTGATCCGCGTCACCCTCACGACTATCTGCGGCACCGACCTGCACATCGTGCGCGGCGAATATCCCGTGAGGCCCGGCCTCATCATCGGCCACGAGCCGGTGGGCGTGATTGAAGAGCTCGGCGTGGGAGTCACCGGCTATCAGGTCGGCGAGCGGGTGCTGGTGGGCGCGATTACCCCTTGCGGCCAGTGCGGCGCCTGTCTGTGCGGCCATCACTCGCAGTGCGGCCATGGCGAAGGGTACGAGGCGATCGGCGGCTGGCGCTTCGGCAACACGATCAACGGCGCCCAGGCTGAGTACCTCCTGGTCCCGCATGCCCAGGCCAACCTGGCCAGGATTCCCGACGAGCTGACGGACGAGCAGGTGGTGCTCCTGGCCGACATCGCCTCGACCGGCTTCTCCGGCGCCGAGTCCGGCCAGGTCCGGATCGGCGACGCGGTCGTCGTCCTCGCGCAGGGGCCGATCGGCCTGTGCGCGACGGCAGGCGCGAAGCTCATGGGCGCTTCCCTGATCATCGGCGTGGACGGCGACGACACCCGCCTCGCCATGGCGAAGCGGATGGGCGCCGATGTCGTGCTCGACTATCGCAAGATCGACGTCGTCGAGGAGATCCGGAAGCTCACCGGCGGCGGGGTCGACGTGGCCATCGAGGCGCTCGGCACCCAGCAGACGTTCGAGACCTGCCTGCGCTCTCTGCGCCCCGGCGGCACCCTGTCCTCGCTGGGCGTCTACTCGGGCAAGCTCCAGATGCCCTACGACGCCTTCGCCGCCGGCCTCGGGGACCATCGCATCGTCACCACCCTCTGCCCCGGCGGCAAGGAGCGGATGCGCCGGCTCATGGAGGTCGTGCGTCACGGACGAGTGGACCTGACGCCGCTCCTCACCCACACCTTCCCGCTGGAGCAGATCGCCGAGGGCTACCACGTCTTCGGAGAGCGGCTGGACGGCGTGCTCAAGGTGGCGATCCGGCCGTGAGATGGCTCTCTGCCTGCGGATTCCTGGGCGGTGCTCGCCTTCTCCGGAAGCTGGAGCCCCGGCCAGGGGCGCGCAAAGAGCGTCCGGACCTGCGGATTGGAACGCCTCTCAACCTCTTGTTCTGGTTGATCGCCACACTGCTGATCCCGCGCTTCTGGAGCTTCTGAGCCTCCGCGGGCGTGGAAGAATGAGCCGATGGAGCATGCCGCCTTCAGGACCCTGCGCTGAAGGAGATAGCCACAGGGCTCCGAGAGGCCGGATGGGAAGCGGCGAGCTCTTCGCGGATTCGCTCTTTTTGCCCTGCTATCCCGCTATCTTGGGTGACAGGTTTCCGTCTTGAAGGCCCACGCGCGCGGTAGTACCCGTGGAGCGGGTGCCTTCAACCGCCAAGGAGGCTGGCCAAATCCAGCCGGCCAGCGCTCTGAGGATAGGAGAGGTGATCGTCGCCGGTCTCGAGCACCCGGGCACCCACGGCCTCGGCCAACGACTTAACCCGCTCCAAGCTTGTGATGTGATCCGCCCGGCCATGGACGAACACCACCTTCGGGCCGATGCGCTGCAGAGGAGCGGCAACCGGCTTTGTGAGGACAATGTTCCGCAGCGTCCCGTTGAACGACTGCCAGGTGTGCCGCAACGCTTCGCGGGAGACTTCCGGCGGAACGTCTTTGAGGAACCGGGTCACGATGCGTGCCAGAAAACGGCGGGGCGTGGCCTCGTGGAGTTTGCACGCCTCCCGCGCGAAGATCGGGTTCAGGGTGAAGACACCCGCCATGGAAGACATTTCGCGGATGTGCTCCCGGGCCTCCCGCTCGTCCTCGAACACCGGCGTACCCAATAGGATGAGCTGCTCCACCTCTTCGGGGTAGCGCGCCGCGTAGTACGACGCGAGCAGGGTGCCGAACGAGTGGGCAACGAACGTCACGCGCCGCGTGGCCCCCTCGGCGACCAGGGTGCGGCGCAAGGCGCCGAGGTGGTCTTCGAGCGTGTACTTCACGTCCGGAAGGGGAGAGCGCCCGAAGCCGAGAGCATCGACGAAGATCAGCCGGTGAGTCTTCGCCAGGGAATCGAAAGAGCCCTGCCAGAAGTGGGTCGTGGCCGGCAGGCCGGCCAGGAAGACCACTGGATCTCCCTGGCCGCGGATCTCTGCATACAGCCGGTCCCCGAGTCTGGCGCGCTCGGCCCGCAGGCGGCGGACACGAACGGCCGCCACTCCTTCGATGGCGGCAACCGCCGCACTCAGGGACAGCACGCCGATCCCGAGAGCTTTGACCCAACGGTTCCGCATCGTCACCTCACTTCCGCACCCGGACAAGGATAGCGCTCGGAATAGGTGAACCCTCTTCTTTTCTCAGGATCGTGAGCCGATCGCCACACTGCTGATCCCGCAATTCTGGAGTCTTCTGATCCAGTACAGACCGCCGAGCCCGGCGCTGCCACCGCCGGGCGTGAGATCGACTGACCCTCTCCCTCAGGCCACAGCCGACAATTCCGGTAGCCTCCCTTCCGCCCTCCGCTTGATCTCCAACAT
>DASUNJ010000534.1:0-11844 GCA_036277235.1 Thermoanaerobaculia bacterium
TCCTCGGCGGCGCGGATCGTGGCGTCGAGGTTGGTGATGCGGGAGATGCCGGCGAGCGGTTGGACCATCTCGGTGATCGCGCCGGAGGCGACGATCCCCGCCTCGCCGCGGAACGCCTCGGCGGCGCGGATGGGGGCGTCGATCCGGCCCTGGCCGGCCTGGAGGATGCGCGGCTGGGTGGTCTCGAAGAAGACCTCCCCCTTCGTGGTCGAGAGCGGCAGCCCTTCGGGGATCGCGATCACGCCCTTGACCGCCGGATCGCGGAAGAACGTCACCAGCCCGGTGGCGAACTCGCTCGTCTTGCGGACGATGCCGAGGATCGACACCACCAGGTCGAGCGAGCGCCCCTTGGCCGTGTCGATGAACCCGGACAGGTAGGCGAGGTTGATCTGCTCGTAGACGGTGGCGATCTCGCGGCCGATGGCCTCGGAGAGCGTGCGGGTGACGCTGCCCACGTTGATGTCCGTCAGCGGCGAGCGGCTCTCGCGGCGGAAGTAGTCGACGTAGAACGTGCTGTCGTCATCGGGCTTGTCGCCGCCCTCCCAGACGACCGCGTTGTCGCCCTCGCTGAAGAGGAAGTCGGTGCCCTTGAGGAACGCGTGGCGGCGGCGCTCGAGCGTGCCGTGGATCGAGCGGACGTCGCCCGCCGGCTCCGACAGCTTGTAGAGATCCGCCTTCACGTCGAAGAGGATCGGCTCGTTCACCACGCCGCCGACGACGGCGGTGAGCAGATCGTCCACCACCTCCTGGAAGGGGCGCTCGACGAGGTTGACCGTGTCCTGGTTCATGGCGCTGCGACCCTTTCGAGGAAGAAGGGGAAGACCAGGTTGAGAGGCGTGTCGTGGTCGACCACCTTGACGGTGACGTGGATGTCCAGCCGGGTGGGCTCGCTCCGCCGGGTGAGCACGTCCACGGAGAGGACCTTCTCCACCCGCGGCTCGGCCACGAGCGCTTCGAGCACGTAGAGCTTGGCGCGGTTGCGGTTGGTCTCGTTGTTGCGCTCGCCGATCAGGGTGTGGAGGCGGGAGCCGTAGTCCCGGTGGCCGAGGACGGCCAGCTCGCCCACCGGCGTGAGGAAGCGCATCAGCAGGGCCTGCTTGAGGTTCTGCACCCCTTCGAGGCGGGCCAGGTCGGTGCGCCCGCTCTCCGGACGCACGCGCGTCATCAGGTCCGTGCCGCGGTTGCGCTGCTCCTGGCGCTCGAGATCGTCCAGCAGGCGCAGGTCGGAGCCGAAACGAGCGAAGTCGGTCAAGCCATCCTCCTCTACGGTGCCCAGAGATCGTTGACGAACGTGGCGGCCGGCGGGCCGACCACGAGGAGGACGCCGGGGGGCGACGGGATGCGGTCGCCGACCCGCACCAGCCCGCGCCCGCCGACCGTCACGCCGGTGCTGGCCAGGGGGCCGATCACCAGCGGGTAGGGGATGCCGCTCACCGAGTTGACCATGGTGCAGATCGACCCGGTCATGGCCAGCGGCATGCCGCCCGCGGTGAGGAACGGCGGGAAGATGCCGACGATGGTGCCGCTGTCCGGGGGGCCCGCGGCTCCGGGGGTGACGATCACGGCGGCACCGACGGTGACGGGAGGTCCTGGCATGACGGCTCTCCTCTCCTACGGCGAGAAGGTGGTCTGGCCCTGGATGGCGACCATGGCGCCCTTAACGCTCGTGGACGCCCCGCCCTGCACCGTGGCGGTGGCGTTCCCCTTGAGCGTGGCCTGGGCGCCGGCTTCGACGCTGACGTTGGCCTGGCCCTTGATCTTGATGTTCGTGCCCTGGAGAGACAGGTCGCCGTTGGCCTTGAGCGACATGGACCCGGCGGCCTCGACCGTGACGTCGCCGTCCTGGTTCATGGTGATCTTCGTCCGCCCCGCCAGCACGGTGACCGTGCCGCCGCCGCCCTCGGGCTGGTCGAGCTTCATCTCGGTCTTGCCGGCCGTGGCGCGCACGGTGCCGTCGGTGACCCGCACCGTGATCTTCGGCGGCATCTCGACGAGGATCTCGCGCGGCGGGCTGTTCCCCTTGAGGTTGCGGATCGCGGCCTTGAGCGTCTTGTCGTCGGCCGCGTCCAGGGGGAGGCGGAAGATCAGCTCGTCCGGGTTGTTGAGCGGCGGCCGGGCCTTCTCGTTATAGAGCCGGCCCAGGAGCACGGGCTGGTTGACGTCGCCCTTGTCGAACGCGAGCAGCACGAGGTCGCCCACGTTGGGGATGGCGGCGCTGCCGATGTGTCCGGTGAGCACCGGCACCCGCTTGAGCAGGAGGCCGCTGTTCTTGAGCCGCACGTCGCAGCCGTAATTGTCGTCGTCGCTGCCGGCGCTATGGGGGTAGACGGCCTCGACGATGCCCAGCTCGGTGACCCGCAGCCGGCGCATCTCGTGGCGGACGATCTCCTGGATGGTATGGACGATGGTGCTCAAGGTCGCGCTCGCTTTCGATCCGGTTAGGCGGATGGCGGCCGCGATTTGTTACACCGCTTAAGAAGAGTCTGCGGATCTCCGCAGCCGCGAGAGCGCGGCCACGCCGGGGGTTGATGGCCGAACGGAAGATTCGAGGGCGAAACAATGGGTAGCCATGTCTACCCATTTGCCCGGGGTGTCTACCCATTGTTTTTCTTCGGCCGGTATATGAACCGGTCCTTCGTCCAATATCCGCGGCCTCTACATATATAGAGAAGCCCTCTCCCCATTGTTTGGACGCGCCGCGTATATGGATCTGCCCCGTCCGCGGCAGGGACGGGGCAGATCCATATCTCCGCCGGGGCCGGGTATATAACGGGGGCGTCATCCATATAAATCTTCCAGGAAGGCATATGACCGGAAGCGAACAGCATTGGGGTTCAGGGGATTCGTTCCCGGATGGCGCGGATCGCCGCCTCGGCTTCGTTGTGCAGGAGCTGGTGCCCGGCTTCGGCCCGCAACCGCTCCAATCCGGCGAGAGCCGTCCCTTCTCCTACTTTTCCGAGCCCTTGCACGGCGACCTTGGCGACCGAGACGTCGGGATCGTGCGCGAGCGTGAGCAGCGCGCCGACCGCGTCGGCACCCGCGAGCTTGACCAGCGCCCGCGCAGCCATCAGCCGCAGCACGGGGTCCTCGTCCGCGATCGCCGCCTCGAGGCCCGGCACCGCGGTTCGCGACCTCGTCTCCCCCAGCGCCACGGCGGCCCGGTGGCGCATGTAGGGCGGCATGGAGCGGTCGGCCAGGATGTCGAGCAGGATCGGGACCGCCTCCTCCCGCCGGGAGAGGATCTCCGGCAGCCCTCCGAACTCGTCGTCCTGCATCCATTGGATGATCTCGTCGCGGTCGCTCATCGTTTTCACTCCCTGAAGACCAGGAAACCGCTGTTGTACATGAGCTGGCACTGCGTTGCCAGGAGGTTCACGTCCGCGGGATTGGCCGGCAGGCCGCTCGTGCTGCTGTTCATGAGGTTGTTGGTACCGCCGTTGTGAGGAAGATGGAGCACGTGCCCGATCTCGTGCCCGAGGGTGTATTGGGTGGCGGTGTCCGCCAGTGTGGCGCCCGGCTGGCCGGCGGGATACGCCGAGCAGCCGCGGAGACCCATGCTGTTGGAGCGCACGAAGTAGACGATGAAGTTGGCTCCGCAGGCAGCCCGCCCCAGGGCGAACAGCGCGGTCTCCTCGTCCTCCCGGTTGGCGTCCCCTCCGACCGTGAGCGGGCAGTCCGTCTGCTCGACATCGAGCAGACTCGCGTCGTCCACCGCCGGCAGGGCGGAGGCACGGAACTCGATCCCGGCCTGGGCCATCACCCGGTTGGCGGTCGCGAGGTTGCCCGCGGGCGCCGCCCCCACGATGGCGAAGGTGCAGAATTCCAGGACCCTTCCGCGCACCGTGGCGCGCACGCTCCCCGTGTTGGCCAGGGCACCGCGGAGCTCGAGCCGCAGCGTGCCCCCCGCCTGACAGCGGACTACCTCGATGTTCTGGGGAGCCCTGAAGGTGATCTCCGCCCGTGGGAAGGCCTCCGGGATCGCCAGGATCGGCAGGGAGGCGAAGCGGTCGCCGCTCGTCCGACTCAGGTCGAGGTCGTGGTTCTCCAGCAACGTCCCGTTGGCCCTGCGGCTGACGAGCCGGACCTGGACCGTAGTGCCGGCCGCCACCCCCGGCACATCGACGCGGGCTCGGAACAGCGAGTCGGCCTGAGTCAGGAACAGGTCGCCGAGGTCGTAGGAGGCGCGGTCGCTGTTCAGAATCCCTTCGATCTGAACCCGCCGGACGACGGTGTCGAACGGCGGCGTGTTGTTGGTCAGGGCTAGGTCCACGGCCGTCATGGCGACGCGGTCGCCGTCGTTGTCGAGCCCGACGATGCCGAGTTGGAACCCGGTATCCCGGGGGGCGGCGCTGACCGCCGTCGCCTGCACGAAGCTTCGCGCGCCGTTCGGCACGGTGAGGAGGCTCACGATCACGTCCGGCGTGGCGATGGGCGTCTGGAGGGCCGAGGGCACCTCGTCCGTGAACAGCTGCATCACCGGGCTCAAGGGAGTGAGCACCAGCTCGCAGAGGAAGGTCCGCGGGTTGGGCGGACGCGTGATGAGCATCGCCCGCTCGTGCCTCTGGTCAGGATTGGCCACCTGGATGAAGCGGCCCGGATCGCCCTTGTCCGCGGCCGGCAGGAGCGGTGGATCCACACCGGGCGCCGTCCGCCGCAAGCCCGCATCGAGGGTCAGCTCGACGCAGGTCAGGCGGACCGAGCCGGGAATGCCTGCTGGCGGCGCACCTGCCGCGAGAGCGAGCACGAGCTGGATGTCGTTCAAGCTCGTGCACGCGCTGATGCCTTCGGCGAAGACCTGCACGCCGGTGTTGAGCTGGCTCCCCGGGAACACGTTGTTGGCCGTGTTGGTGATCTCGGTGGTGCCCGCCACCGTCGTGAACAGGCGGATCGCGCCGCTGGCCGCCGTCATGGTGAGGGTGCCCTGGCGGGTGGCCGGCACGGCGGCGGTCGTGCGCAAAGTGATCGCCTGCCGCGCAAGATTGGTGTGCGCCTTCTTGACCAGGACCCCTCGCAGCGTCGAGGCCGGGGTGATGGAGACGCCCACTCCGACCGTCAGCGCCACCCGGTCGCCATCCGTGGACGACCCCTGGACGCCGATCTGGAACCCGGTGTCGCGCTGGGCCGCGCTCGGACTCACCCCCTCGAGGAAGAGGCTCTCCGGCGTGAAGCCGAGCCCGTTGACCGGGATGGGGTGCGGGTTGGCGACCGCGGCCTCTCCGGGAGTCTCCGTGGCGTTCTCGAAGCCTCGTGCCCGGTTCGCCGGAGCCCCGACGTTGTTGCCGGCGACCGTCACCTGCCGCAGCTCCAGCGTGCCCACGAAGTCATTGGGCTCGACGAACTGGACGCGGAGCCCGATCCGCTCCTGGGTGTGGGCGGCGTCCTGCACGTTCACCAGACCGCCCTTGAACCACTTGTCCACCGCCGCGCCCGCGGCCGGTGCCGGCGTGGGTGGCTGCGGGAACGCCTGCGGAGCCGTGCCGGAGGGCTCGCGGGCCGTGAAGATGTCGAGCGTTACGCGGACGGCCGTGATGTCGGCGGTCGCCGCCGCACCGGAAGCGAGGGTCAGGGTCAGGTGGTAGCCGCCCACCGAGCCGGTCGGCGTGTCGCTCTCGGCAAAGAGGATGAAGCCCCCGCTCCGGTTCAGCTCGGAGGCCGTGACCGTGGCCTGGTCCGCGGCGTCGAACGCGAATTCGGCCCCGCCGGTGCGCCTCCTGAACAGCTTGACGGAGGCCGTATCTCCCGAGCGGGTGAGGGTGGACCTGCCGCGGGCCCGCCCGGTGACCGTCATGGTGATCGGCACCCGGGCGGGGCTCGTGTACGACCGCTTGACCACGACGACCGGGTTTTGCGGCGTGAAGCTCGGAACGGCCGGCGTCGCGGGCGCTGGAGCGGACTGCACCACGCCGCCCTTTCCCGCCGCGGGTGCCGGGGGCGCGGCGGCCAGAGCCTCCCGAGCCGGAGCCGCGTCCAGCCGGAAGCAGACGACGTTGCCCCGACCGGAGCCGACCGCCTCTTCCGTCGAGCGCGCGACCTGCGGCGCCGTGAGCTCCTGCAGCTCCAGGATGTACACACCCTCGGGCGTCTCCCGCTGGAAGCGGAAGACGCCTTGCGAGTCGGCGCGGTTGGGGATCGGTCTCCCCTTCTGCTTCAGGCGGGGCGGCAGGTTCGGCGCGGGGTCGGCCTGTTTCTCCTCCAGGTCCGGCAGCTCTTCCCGCTCCGGCGGCGGAGTGCGGTCGGCAGCGGTGTTCAGGTACTCGCCGTCCGGAGCGGTCAGAGAGTACTTGGCGTTGGCGACCGGCGTGCCGTCCTCGAAGGTGATGGTGCCGCTGACCTGGACCTTGCCCGGCTCGGCCGGCCGGATCAGGAGCTTGCCCACCGGCGGGGGCGCCGTGCGGGTGGTAAAGGGGCAGCGGGTCAAGTTTCGGTTCCTGGGTCCCAAGCACCAGCTCGTCCCATTGACGCCCGCCGTGGGAAGATCGAATGTGTCCGGCTCCGGAACATCGCCCGGCGGGAGGGTGTCCCCCTTGATGAAGAGAATCTCGGTCCGGCGGTTCGGCCGCCATGCCTTTTCAGTGTTCAGCACCGGGTCCTTCTCGCCGCAGCCGAGCCACTTCAAGACACCGCCGTTGCAGGCGCCACGGGCATTGCGGAAGAACCGCTCCTCGGGCAGGGCGAAGGAGTCCTGCTCCAGGTAGGCCTCGACGAGCTTCTCCCAGGTGCCGTCGTCCATGGCGCCGCTGGGGGTGAGGCCGCTTTCCCCCTGGAAGGCGCGGATCGCCGCGGTGGTGGCGAGGCCGTGATCCTCGTCGATGTTCCCAAGGTAGAAGCCGAGGTCCTGGAGCATGTACTGGTACTCGCGCGTGCTCCAGGTGTCCCGGACCGTAGTGATCTGGCCAATGGGCCGGGTGCGCCGCAGCTCGTTCCATTCGGCCACGGCGCCAGGCCGGTCGCGGCCGAAGGTCAGGAAGGCATGGACGCTCCTCGCCCGCCGCTCGGACAGCGACTGGTTGTAGTCGTCCGAGCCCACGAGGTCGGTGTGCCCCACGATCAGCACCTTCTCGTCCGGGTGCGCGTCGGAACGGGCGGCCACCCTCGCCAGCACCTGGCGCAGGCAGGGCTCGATGAACGCCTTGTCGAACCAGAAGTGGATGACGAAAGCCTCGGCGATCCGGGCTCCCCGGCGCAGGGTGATCGTCACCTGCGTGGTCTCCCCCTCCCGCACCTCGGCCCGCGCCGAGCCGGTCATGGGATCGGGATCGTCCACCACTGCCTCGACGGTGTACTGGCCGGACAGGAAGTCCGTCTCCGTCCAGACGTTCCCCACGCGGTTGGTGAGCGTCCGCGAGACCGTGCCCGTGGCCGTCACCCGCACGCGGCTGAAGTCGAAGGCGGGATCGCCCTCGACGATCACCTCGACCACGAGTGTGGCGGTCTCGGGGACGGGCGGGACCGGGATGACCGGCGGGACCTCTTCCGTTACCGCGGGCGGCGGCGTGTACTCGCGCAGCGACAGGGCGTACTCGAAGCGCTCGGTCTTGCCGGCCAGCTCGCGCACGCCCATCTCCTCGATGAGCACCTTGTCGACGCGGGTGGCGGTGGCGATGTCCGAAACGAAGGGGACCGGCGCGGCGGCGTGGAACTTCTCGCGCAGACCTTTCAGGTCCTCCCCCGCTTCCGGCCCGGTGAGCATGCCCGTCAGCGTCACGCGCACGGCGCGGCGGCCCAGGTCCTGGAGAAAGTCGCCCTCCAGGGCCGGCACGGCGTGCTGCGCCAGGACCTCCTCGTCCTGCGAGGCGATCCTCTGCGCCTGGGGCAGCTCGACGCCGTCGAGCATGGGCTTGGTCGGGGCCAATATCTCTCCTCGTACTTCGAATCAGGCGCCCGGAGAAGATTGTTGGTTACAAGGCGTGCCCTTTCGGACGGTCTTTCCGTTGCGAACGGCGGATTTTTCGCAGCAAACGGCGCTCGTGCACGGGCCGCCGGAGCCCGGTACGCAACCGCCGTCGCGCCGTTCGCAACGGACGATCCGTCATTCGCAACGGCTGGAGAGTTTGTCGCAACTGAAAACCCTCAATTCGCAACCGCTAGAGAGTATTCCGTTGCGACAAACCCGTTCGCGGCCCGTGCGAACGGGGGAGTCGCAACGACTGAGGAGTTGACGGTTGCGAAAAACTCTCGCGCGGTTGCGAATCACGACCTGTTCGCAACCGCCAACCCGAAGTTCGCAACCGAAGACGGCCGCGATGAGGAGGAGGCTCTTCTCCCGCAGCCGGCTAGACCTCGATCGCCCGGAAGCCGATCTCGGTCGTGAAGCCGCCGGCCTTGGTGATGCGGTGAACGACCCGCCGCACCTGGAAGAAGGCGTTGAGCGGCTCGTCCGCCAGCCCTTTGAGGCGGATCGCATCCCCGAGACGGACCTGGGGCCTCCCGAGGATCACGAGCCGACCCCGGACGGTGCGGCGCTGGATCTCGGTAAAGGCGGCCTGGGCCGCGGTGTGGGCGGCCAGACGGGTGCGCAGCGCCGGCCTTTCCAGGAGAAGAAGATTTCCTTCGCCCGCCTCGCCGCGGGAGCCCTGGAAGTCCGTGGTGAGCCAGGCCCAGGCCTGGTCGCCGCGGCTGGCGGTCGGGCTCTCCCCCCACGCCTCGACGCGGCCGGCCCGGGCCGGCGTGCGCAGCACCTCCAGCTCCAGGATGTGCTTGCCATACTCCAGGACGTGCGCCGTGCGGCCGCCGGCGAACCGTTCGAAGACCAGCTTCCCCTCGGGATCGAGGTAGAGATCGAAGCCGCTCAGGTCGGCCAGGTCGCGCAGGTGCTGCCAGAAGCTGCGCCGGCCGTCGACCACGTAGGCCGGGAAGCGGATGCCGTCCTCGGCGCGGGCGATCTCGACGGCCGCGCGGTCCGCGAGGTCGCGGACGATCTCGCCCGCGGTCTTGGACTCGAAGGTCTGGTCGAGGTACGACCGCAGGAGCGGCGCCGCGCCGCCGTAGCCCGTCAGCCGCAGGGTGGTCAGGCTGGGCTCCGCGCTGTCGACCAGCCCGGTCATCACCAGGACGAGGCCGGCTTCGTCCCCCGCATAACCCAGCTCGATGGTGACCTCGTCCTCGCGCGCCGGCCGGAACGTGCCGACGTTGCCGAGCACGAAGGTGAAGCCATCGGCCGGGGTGTCGAGGTCGAGGACGATCTTGAGGTCCACGATCGTGCTGGCCCGCGGCTCGTCGGTCGTGTCGACGAGCTTGCTGCCGATCTTGAGCTTGTAGGCGGGGGTCAGCATCGTCACTTCTCCAACTGGTCCAGAGAGAAGCGCTCCGGGAGCTCGGCCCGGATTCCGGGTCCATATTCGATGCTGATCACGCTGCCCTCCTCCGGAATCTCATGGAGATTGCCGACGATCGTGCGCTCGTCAGACAGAATCTCGTAGTCCTTCAGCTCGACGTCTCCGATCATGATCCTGGGATCCCTGGCTCCCACCTTGAATCCGAGTCCACGCAAAGTGATGCGAACAGGAGCCCGAGCGGGAGCCTGTGCCGGTGTCTGGCCCACTGTAAACCTGCCTTCCGCGGGGGGCGGCGCCTTTTCGAGGTGGTAGGATTCCAGCGTCAGCGACGATCTCCTGGGCGTATCGGGCATCTGCGACCTCCGATCGGAAGCGGCTCAATTCGAAAATTCGATCTCGTCGACGGCGATCTCGCCGGTTGCCGTGGTCTGGAACTCGAATGACAACGTCTGCAAGGAAGCCAGGTCAATCCGCGGATTCTTGGCCTTGAAGGTGCTCAAGGGGATACGAAGGGTCTTCAGGGCCGACTTGCTAAGGTCCGGGTGGTCGGGCAGCACGTCCACGAAGCGCGTGGACCCGAGAGCTGGAGGATGCAATACGTTGTGGTCGTGCCGGACGAAGGGGAAGGGAATGCCCGTCACAGTCCCCACTTCGACCGCGGCGGACTGGCCGCTGGTATCGTTAAGTCGGACCAGGAAGTCCTGGGACAGGTTGACGGGATTGCGGGCGCTGCCCAGCCTCTGCGTGACCCGGCAAGCGAGAACCCGGAACGAGGAGGCGTCGAGAGCGTTCAGTGTGGTGGTGTAGGTGCCTCCCGAGGCGTCCCAGGCGATCATTCCGCCGAAGGTATTGTGGATGAAGAAGAGGGTGTCGGACCGTCGGAGGCTGACCTCCACGAGGGTGGCCGCCTGGCCATCGGGATTAGCCAGGCCAGTCTCCGTGACGACGTTTCCGAGCGTGTTCTGCGTCGCGTCGTGGCCGGCTTGATCGAAGTCGTCCACCAGCAGGCTTGCCGGGTCCGTGAGCTGGTGGTGCAGCTCGACATGGGCGACGCTGCCCGGCCGGCCGTAGCGTTTGAACAGGGGCTCGAAGCCGAGCTGCGCACGGAAATGCCGCTCGAAAAACGCCAGCGAGAACCCCTTGGCGATGTTCTGGTGGTCCGCTTCGGAAATCCTCCGCGCGTCGTCGTTGTCGATCTGCGTCGGGTCGAGCCAGTCGGAGTTCGTGGAGAACCGGTTGTGGATCGCTGCATAGACGAAGATCATGGCTTTGAGCGGCGCTGCCCGGTCATAGATCAGGAAGGGATTCACTCCGTCGTCCGCTCCGCTGACGTCACCATCTGACGAGCCATAGAGGAGCAGGAGAGGCGTAGTGTTATGGACGAAATCTTCGAAGTTGGTCGGCGCGATGGAAACGATCGCTCTGATCCCGAGCCCGAGTCCGCGGCTGACGTTGAGCTGCTCGGCGGCGAGCACCCCCTCGCCGCCACGCGAATGGCCGATCAGGCCGATCGTGCCCAGATCGATTCTTCCCGCGAGCTGCGGGTCCGTGGTATTTCGCCGGTCCATGATCGCGATGTGCTCGAGAATGGCCTCGCCCCGGCCGAAAATCAGATCCGGACGCGCGTTGATATCGTCCACGTCGATGCTGATAGCGATGTAGCCGTGGCTCGCCAGGTGCGATGCGAGATAATCGAAGCCGCGGTAGCTCTCCACAAAGGTTCCATTGGGCCGGAAGCGGCGGTGGTTCCCGTGCAGGATGACGATCAGCGGATAGGCGGCTTGTCGGGCGGAGACCTGCGCGCCGGCTCCTCCCACATCCGCAGGATACCGGATGATGGCCCGGCGCCGCACCGTGAAGGTTGCGCCTCCGCCGCCCGGGAGCGGCAGATCGAAGGTCCCTTCCTGGACCTCCGTATACTCGAGCCGGCCGACTTGGAAGGATCCCGTCGCCGAGGGATCGCCGGGGGCAGGCAGGACGATCACATCGAAATCCGACGATCCATCCAGCCGCTTGCAAACGACGTTGCCCTTGGCCGCTTCCGGTGGCTCGCCGGCCCGGCGGACGACGAACGGCCCCTGGACCTCCAGGGTGTAGACGCCGATGCCCTTGGGCTTGGCGGGATAGGAGAAGGCGCCATCGAGGGCCGTGCGGCCAGGGATCGGCCGCCCCCGGTTCGGTGCGGTCGTGCCCTCGCCGTCCATGTTCTCGCCATCCGGCGCGATCAGGACGTACGGCGTATTGGCCACGGGTGTTCCGTCCTCGAAACGCATGGAGCCGCGGACAATGATCGTCCCTGGCTCCGCCGGCTGCACCTGCCATTGCCCCGGCGCCGGGGTGCCACGTGAGAGGAAGCAGCAGCGCGCGTTCGGATTGCCCGGTCCAAGGCACCAGCCTCCCGCAACGGCGCCCGGTGCGGGCAGGTTGAACGTGTCGGGCTGTGGCACTTGGCACGGCAGAGTGGTGGCCCGGACGAAGAGCAACTCAACCCGCCGGTTCGGCCGCCAAGCATCCTGGGTATTCAGTACCGGGTCCTGCTCACCGCAACCGAGCCACTTAAGAATCTCGT
>DASUNJ010000535.1:0-17154 GCA_036277235.1 Thermoanaerobaculia bacterium
GACCGCGAACCAGGACCAGGTCGAGCACCTGGAAAGGCACCGGATCCAGCTCGAGGAGAAGACGGTGCAGTTCAAGTCGCTGAGCGCACAGTTCAACGCTCTGACCACGAGCAAGCAGGAGGTGAACAAGGGGATGCGGACGCTGTTCCGCGAGATCGAGACCCTCGTGGCCTTCCTCCGCGCCGGAGTGCGGCAGCACTACGGCAAGGACAGCGAGAAGCTGATCGAGTTTGGCCTGCAGCCGTTCCGCGGCCTCCGCACCCCGGCGCCGAAGCCGACCCTGCCCGAGGCGCCCGCGCCTTCCGACCGGCCCTGTCTCCTGATTCCGCGAAGTAGCCTCACTCAAGGGGGCGCGCTGCTCAGCGCCCCCTCTTTTTCAACCTTTGGATTCCACACCCACCTACGGCGAGCCCGGCTTCTACAGCAGCAGCCCACTTCTCCGAAACGCCCGGCACTTCCTCTGCACGTTAATGCCGGTCGAGGTCCTCAAAACCTCCCCGGCCCCGGAGGGGCGGCACTCGGTATGAGGTTGCCCGTCTCCCATTACGCTCAGCCCTTGACATTCGTAGCCTATAGGATACACTCGGGGGCATGCCGGTCAAGGCTACCGAGGCGTACCTCGGTTGGATCAATCAACTCAAGCCCAAGACATTGAGACCGCCATAGCTTTAGCCAAGAACCTGTAGGAGTACACATCATGGCTAAGACGACTGAAAAATCAGCCACCAAGACCACGGCGAAAGCCAAGACTAAGACAAAGACCGTCGCATACGACGTTGCCGAACAACTTCGTACGCCCGAAGAGATGGCCGCGTACCTTGATGCGTGGTTCGAAGAGGCCCCCGACGATGCCGCGGGGATCGCCCGTGCTCTAGGCGATATCGCACGCGCGCGCGGCATGACGCAGGTCGCACGCGATGCCGGGCTAAGCCGAGAAAGCTTGTACAAGGCGCTCAGCGAAGGCGGAAATCCCAGTTTTGCTACCATATTGAAGGTCGCTCGTGCACTTGGCGTCCGCCTGCACGCTCAGGTGGCATAGGAGTGGGGGTTGGTACCGGGCCGCCGGAGTGCGGCAGCACTACGGCAAGGACAGCGAGAAGCTGATCGAGCTCGGCCTGCAGCCGTTCCGCGGCCTCCGCACCCGGCACCGAAGCCGCCCGCGCCCGAGACCCGCGGCTTCCGATCCAGCCTCTGTCTCCTGATACCGCGAAGCAGCCTCACTCGAGGGGCGCGCTGCTCAGCGCCCCTTCTTTCTCCACCCGGAGCCTAGTCCGGCTCCTGGGGCTTGATGTATCCGAGCTCTATCAGCGCTTGTTTGACCTTGGCCCCTCCCACACCGCCTACACGGAATTAGCACACGACCTTGCGCGGAGAGTCTTCCGCGTCTCGCAGAGCGTTGTTGGGTGAAGTTCTTCAACACACGCCCGGCACGTGGTCGACGTGGTCGCCGCTGCCCCGACCGCCAGGAGATGCGGAACATCCACGAACGGCTCCGGCCCCGACCGTGGGTCATCAGCAATCGGGGGAGGGGACCGGTGAAGACCGCGTACTTACAGCGCGGAACGAGCTTTGAGCCTGGGGCCGGCTTCCTGCCGGCCCCAGGCATCTGGCCCGAGCCTATCGGCCACGGGCAGGTGCTAGAATTTCACCACGAAAGATTGAGGCAAGGGAGCAAGATATGACTATAAAGATTGATGACTTACAGCGGATTAGCCAGGAGGCCCGGGATCGAATCGCTCGACAACCACCACCCCCGACCGCCTTCGAAAAGGAGGTCGCCAGCTACCTGGAGATTATCGACGCCGGTGTACTCTCCGCCGCCAGAGCTGGAGAGCGCGAATGTTCCATAGATCTGCTTCCTGATCTTGACTGCGGCTATCCGCGCTACTACAAAGAACAACCTCCCATGGGTTTCTTTGAGGACATATTTGGAAGCCAAGCCAGGGTATGGGCCAGATACTTTAAATTCTACGGCAATCCTGACAACCTAGTGGGACCAGCACGAGCGGTGTTCGAGGCTCTGTGCGCGCGTGGTTTTGAGGTAACCGTATTGCGTGGTCGTTTCACAATCAAATGGTGACGCCGTCGTGACGATGTTCCTCCGGACCATGGTTCTCCCGCTCCCGCCCTCCGAACCACCCGAACAATCACCAGGCACCTGATCGGCGCCACCCGGCGCCTGTCCGGGGTGGGCCCCTGACCGGATCGCCTCAAGCCAGGGGGCGGAACTCCTTTGCGCTCTCCATCATCTTGAGAGTTTCTCGGAAATCGGCGGGCACCGGGTGGCCGGCCGCTTCCAGCCGCTCCACTTCGGCTTTCAGTTCTGAGTACAGCAAACCGATCTCTTGTTCCTTCTCGCCTTCGGTCCGGCGGAATATCGCCCGCCATGGGGCACGATCGGGACCCGTTCCGTAGTGCAACGCATGAAGCGTGTAGAGCTTCCATTCAGCCATGCAGTCTGTTCCTCCCAAAATAGAGTGTACCGGGGATCACCCTGTGCTACCATGGCGCATCGTAGCGCTCCGGCTATCACTAGACCGCGCGGAAGGAATCTGGAAATGGCGGAAGCCGCCAAGACAAACATTGTCGCCGTGGCTCGAAGCCCATCTAGGCTACCCGAACAGCCGCCGCCTCCCCTCTTTTATCATGTTCATCTATGACTGTAGCCAAGCCCTATCAGGACTACTGTTACATCTGCGCTGAGCCTCTTGAGGGTGCTCAGCAGGACGCCGAGCATGTGATACCGGCAAATCTCTTTGAGCGCGGGAGAAAGACCAAGGGGCTCATAACCCTACCCGCTCACAAGGCGTGCAACAGTGGGTTTTCGCTGGACGATGAGTATTTCAGGCTGTGCGTTACAGCCCTCTCAGCCCCCTATGACGAAATCGCCAAGAAGGTGTGGGAGGGGCCAACGATGAGAGGTTTTCATCGGCCGGAGATGCCCGGGCTCAAGATCGCCACTCTTAACAGCCTGCATACCGTGGAGGTACACACTGCGGGAGGACTTTACCTTGGCACCGCGGATGTGCTCTTCCAGGAACCCGGTCGGATTCGAAGAGTGGTGAACCGGATATCGCGAGGTCTCTACGCCAAGCGTTCCGGCAACGTCCTCTCTGCGGATTGGCCGGTCAGCAGCGATTTAATCAACCCCTTAACGGCCAGGCCGGTTTTTGAGCTTTTGAAAATGCAGCTCATCAAAGTTGGAGGCGGCGAGTTCCACTACGGCTGGGGGCACCTCAAGGATGATCAGGAAGACGGTCTCTTCTGGATGATCTTCTATCACACCGTACACTTCTGGGGGTACATAGGTACTAAGGTCCGCGACGCACTGAATCCGTCTTGTTGAGCGAAAGCGCCCCCCCGACTTCAACGCCCTGGCGCCCCAGGTCCCTCTTCCCGCTCCCCGAACCACCAGAACCACCCGCTCCCCGAACCACCAAAAAAGGACAGCCGCCAGTCGGACGTCTCCGGTCCCCTACCGTCCCCCCGGCCTCTCGCCGCCCGTCCCTATGGCGTCGCCCCCATCGCCATCCCAGTAAGGCCCCTGTGCGGCCCCAGCCTCTGGACCGTGCCAAGGGCCAGCCACCGAAACGCTCTAAGTATCTGGAGGGCCTCACGCTCGCGCCGGTAGGCCTCCTGGCAGGGCGTGGCCTTCCTCCAGGATGCGGACGTCGAGTTGGAGGCGGTAGCCGGGAGTGAGGGAGAGATTGACTTGCATCGCGCTCTCCTGGGAAAGACCCGCCCGGTGTCGAGGCGCGACCCGCACTTGGGATCGTTGGCCGGCCGGATCGACGTGCGCGCTGGATCGCTCCTGCCGGGCTCGGCAGGCGGCTCCGGCGCCCTCACGTCCGCTTCGGGCGCCTGGAACCGGACTTCAGCGTCCTCGACATGCCAGCGAGCGCGCTCGGGTTGGAATTCGGCGCACCGCGGAAGACTTCGGGCGGGCTCGATTGGGAATCCAGAGCACCCGGAAAGACTTCGAGCGCACTCGATTCGAGATCAGGTCCACTCAAATTGACTTCGAGTGCACTCGATACGAGTTCCACTCCATTAGATTGGATTCGGGTCGACCTGTTTTCAATTTCACTCCACCTGGATTGGATTCCGGTGGACTCCTTTTCAATCTCACTCCACTTGGATTGAATTCGGGTGGACTCGTTTTCAAATCGGGTTCAATAGATTGAATCCGAATGGACTCGATCTCAATTTCGATCCAATAGATTGAATTCGGGTGCTCTCGCTCTGAGTTCGCGTCGACCCGAATCCAAATCCAGTGCGGTCGTTGTTATTTTCGAAGCGTTCGATCTCTTCCCCGGCGCGTTGTTTTCCAATTCTAAGCGCTCGAGGCGATCTCGAAGGCGTCCGTCATCTCTCGGGGCGGACTTCCCGCGTCAACCACTAAGCCGGCGCCCAGATTCCCGTCGGTGGGATTGTTGCGAAGCGCCAGGATCGAGGCGCTGAAGCGGCTGCCATTTCTGCACGTTGACACCTCTCACCAGGAGCCACAAGGCAAGCGACAGCTCTGCGATAAAGGCCGGAACCAGAACGGCGATGTTCACGAGTGTGGGCGCCAATAGCAACGCAAAGCTGTTCGTCAAATAGCTCACGCCTGCAATTTGCATCAAAATGCCAAGAATCTTGGGCAGAAATTGGGCCTTGAAGATTACATACCCGAGCAGAAGGCACTCGAATCCAAAAAAGATGAGGCTGATATTGAACCCGTACGTGTGCAACCTGTTAGAGAGATACGCAAGAACGTGAAGCTGTTCTGGCGTGAAGGCTTGCAGATAGGACGCGTTACCCAAGACGAACAAGGATGGAAGGAGGAACAGCTTGCTCGCGGACTCGAGAGTAATTGCGACCAAATTGAACAGCACGGCCAGTAGCGCAAGATCCCGACTGACAGGCCTCAGCAGCACATAGAAGATGAGCCCGAGTGCAACCGAGCACGCCAGATGAAACAGGTTCGCCGCGATACCAAGGCGCCAGAGAAACTCAAAGGATCTGATGTTGTCGAGGGTGGCCGTTGCGTCGCCGGGCACGACGAGCTTACCTCTGACGAGCAGCTCACCCAGCACGCCGGAAACAATGATGATCAAATAAAGCGCCCCGCCTATCCGTGCACAGGTTTGCGGCGATAGCTCGATGCCACGATCTGTCATCTTGTCCTCCTCGTCGCCGCCCAACGTTTTTGGGCTAAGCGCGCGGCCTTGCCCGGCCAGCAATATTTTGTGGCCGTCATTGTGGCGGGGCTTTGCTGAACGGACGCTGAACGGCCTGTTCAGCCGCCGTTCAGCAGGCGCGGTTGCGCGCTCTGATCCGGCGACCGAGCGGACAGCTCATGCCCGAGCTGCGGTACGGCCTCGCCGCGGACCTCCACGGGCCTGACGGAAAACCGTTTCAAGCACCACTCGCTCGGGCTGTCGGTGTGCGTGGCGGACGTCAGCGTGGTCGTGACGCTCCTCTTGCCGTCCTGAAAGTCCTCGATCCGCATGGGAAGGAGCACCCCTCCCATCCCGCCCTTTCCGCCCTTTCTGCCGATACTCCGCCAGTCGCCGTAAAGCCGCTCCCGCTCCCCGTTCCTGCGGCGACGGAGCAGCCCTGTCTCCGGCGAGAACTCTTCCTCCACGATCCGGCCGTCTTTTCGATACCGATAGCCGATCTGGGTCGTGGCCTGCAGGATGGGCTCGACGGGCACCCCTTCGGGGATGCTCTCGTCCAGCTCTTCGCGATTGGCAACCTGTGCCGTCTTCCTCAGCTCCTCGGCAATGCTCTCCTGGGCAGGGGAGCAGGTCGTGAACGTCGCGTCACATTCGAGGGCTCCAAAGTCGCTGAGCACTTGATGCACCTGCACGGGCCCCGCGTTGACATCGACGGCCACCCGGTCGGGATACTGGACGCAGGTGTGATAGGCGCCCTGGATTTCCGGAGTCGCGCCATGGACGGTGAGGCTTCCGTTCCGTTCAATGACCTTCAGCCCCTGCAAGGCCGCGCTTCCGCCGCGGGCCTCGATGTGGCGCTGTGCCAGGGCGTGGTGGCCGCTTTGCGCAGCGAAAGCCGAGGCGAGGCCCAGTGCCAGCAAGCTCAGGATCACAGCCGGTTTAGGGTTCATCTTCAAATCTCCATCTTCTGGCGTTCCACTGAGTACTATGAACGGCATTCTCTCGGCCGACCTCGCGCCGGTCGAGTCGACCACCTGTCGGTGCTGCCCCTCCTCTGGCACGTCCAGAGCTTGGTGTTAGTATCGCAGGGGTTTGAGCGTATCTAAACAGGGGGCCGCGGCTCCGGTGCCCGTCGACCTCGTGACCTACTACACCGAGGCGGGCATGGACTACCGTGCCTGGAGCCGCAACTTCAACATGCATTTCGGCTTCTGCCGTTGGGGTATGAACCCGCTGGCGCTCGAGAGCATGCTCGAGGAGATGAGCCAGCAGGTCTTCCGCCGGCTCGCCCTCCAGGATGGTATGAAGGTCCTGGACCTCGGTTGCGGATTAGGGGCGCCGACGCGGGCGCTGATCAAGCAACACGACGTCGCGACGACGGCCGTGACCAAGGTGGAATGGCAGCTCGCGATGGCGCAGAAGCTCAGCAAGGGGATCTCGGCGCGCGGCAGCATCGAATGGGTACTCGGCGACTTTACGGCTCTCGACCTGCCCAGCGGTGCCTACCAGGCGGCCTTCTCCATCGAGGCCTGCTGCCATGCTGAGGGCGACGACAAGGAGGCGTTCGTGCAGGAGTGCTCCCGCCTGCTCGAGCCAGGAGCGAAGCTTGTGGTCGCCGACGGCTTCATGAAGAAAAGCGTGGGCCTGCCGCGGTGGTACGCCAAGCTGCTCGGCTACATGACGCGGAACTGGGCGGTCGAGCGCTTTGCCGACCTCGCCGCCTTTTGCACTTGCCTGGAGCGGCACGGTCTCACCGTGCTCGTCTGCGAGGACATTTCCTGGCACATCGCGCCGAGCGTCCTCCACGTGCCGCGAGTGACGATCAAGTTCCTCGCCGGCGAGTTGCTTCTTCGTCGCAAGAAGCTCAACAGCGTGCGTTGGGGGCACATCATCGCTTGCCTGCTCGCGCCATGGATCGGCCTGGGCCGCCCCTACTTTGGCTACTATCTGGTCACGGCGCAGAAGCGCTGAGGCCGCTACGCCTCGTCTATCGCTTCAAGGCATCAGCCTCTCTGGCTGCCCGCTTCAGCTCTTGTGAGACTTGAAGGGCCTGATCGCCAAGCTCGAAGAGCTTGCTCCACTCACTTCCCGACGTCACCGTCTTTGCAGCAGCCAGCTGTTGATTGATGGCACGAATACGGAAAGCCTCGCGGACCACCAGTTCCAGGATCTCGTCCCATTTTGCGAACGCTACCGCAATCAGAGAAGGGTCGGATGTTGCGGACACTTTAAAAATAAGGGCACTGTACCCACTTATGAGTGCAGACCGAACATCGCTGTTGATGGTGTCGAGGTCGGAATAGAGCTTCTTCACTTCATCTTCATACTTTCCGCCTGCAGCCGCATCGAGAACCCCGGTTTTCTCCTTCAACGCCAGCTCGAGCTCTGCTTTCACCGACTTGGCATATACAGGGAACACCTTCTCCAAATCACGAAGCAGAATAACCTCTCGGCCTCCGCTGAGCTTATAAGCTTTGAAATCCCCCAGAAGCTCACCATTGGCAAACCAGCCACCCAGAAATGCCAACAAGGCAAGAACGAGCGCCAGAAGAATCGGTGCGAATCGTTTCTTTGCCGGGGGCATGATCATTTCCCCTTGTCATTCAGAGCAACGCCAATTGCATTCCTGTAAGGTTCTACCGGAGTGACCCAGGTCCACAGCTCAAACGCTTCCCAATCCTGACTTTTACCAACTCTCGTCACCGTCTCTCCTGTCTTGGTATAGTTCTTGACTCCTCCGAGGACGATCCCCACCAGACGGCCCTCACTGTCAAGAACTGGCGAGCCGGACAACCCGGGGAAGCTGCGCAAGGAGGAACCAAAGACGGTGCGCCTCAGGGGAAGATTTCCTCCGAGTTGCCGTTGGTTCACGCGTGTAGTTACAATGCCACTGCCTGCGGCAGGCAGATTCTCGCTCTCTGCACAACCAATCGCTACGATGTCGCTCTTCAGTGCCTGAGCTGCCATTGAGATCGACAGCGCACCTTCAAGATCGGTTACTTCATCAACAAGAATCAGGGCAAGGTCAGGATCTCCATCCGCGGATGATTTAAGATGCCTGACAGCCTTGAACTTGAGCGTCTGCAGAAACGCACCTTTTGGATGACCGATTCGAACCAGATCATAGACCTTGGGGGAAGCAGCGACGGCATCGGCTACATGACGTGCTGTGAGCACTGCCGTTAGGTTCAGGAGAATTCCGTTCCCCTCTCCTTTGAACGAGGATGGCCCCTCCTCTTTCCGTTGAATGGACACTATCCTCGGCATGCTCTCCCACGCTACCCGGAAAAGCATACCGTCGGCGCCTCCCTGCAAAGACGATTCCTTGGACGATTTATGTTGTGAAAACTCTTTCTGATAGGGGTCTTCCTGAGATTCCTCCAGAAGAGCCCTGTAAGTCTCCACTTGCGACAGGGGGATATCGGGACCTTCGGCCCAGTGCTGAGTTGTGGGATCCTTGGTTTTGTCAAGCTCCCGTTGCAGCCGCTGCCTTTGCTCTGGCGACAATTCTTCCAGATACTGGCGAAGCTGCTCCTTGTCCTCGAGTAACAAGTCTTGAATGTACTCCTCAGACTGTCCCAACTTCTCCTTGGTAACCCCATACTTCTCACGAAACTTCTCGACATCCACGTCGTCGGGCAGCTCTTTGGTGATCGGTTTCTGGGGCGGCTCGAAGGTTCCCGGCTCCTGAGTTGATGGCTCGTATACTTGTGCGTAGCCGTTCGTGAATGAGAAAGCCAACACGGCCACGAAGCTGAAAAAGAATCGCATCGGAGACCCTCCTATCTGCCAGCAGAAGCAGTTCGCGTAGCCACACCGCTGCCTATATGACGGACCGAGAAGCAGATTTACCTAACCGGAGAAATGCTTCCCGGCGGGGGCGGACAGCCGGTAGCGTGAAGGGTGGGCTTGCGGACGGCCGGGGCGAGCGGTCACACTGGTGGCATGGCCCTCACCCGCCGCCGCTTCACTGCCCTCGCCGCGCTGTCGCCCTTTGCTGCCAGCCGTCTCCTGGCCGACGCCGCCGGCCGCGGCCTCGCCGGCGGCGAGCACCGCCTGACGCTGCTCTACACCAACGACTTCCACAGCGCCTTCGACCCCATCCCCGGCTACTGGCTGACGGGCTCGCCGCGGCTCGGCGGGGCCGCGCACCTCGCCGCCCTGGTCGAGCGCGAGCGGGCTCGCGCGACCACCTCGTTCCTGGTCGACTCCGGCGACATGTACACCGGCACCCTCTCCTTCCTCACCCGCGGCGAGGCGTTGATGGAGCTGATGACCGTCATGCGCTACGACGCGATGGGCGTCGGCAACCACGAGTTCGATTACGGCTGGGAGAGCTTCGAAGGGCAGATCCCGCGCGTCGCTTTTCCGGTGCTGTGCGCCAACGTCCGCTACCGGCAGGCGGAGAGCGCGCGGCCGATCCGCTTCTGCCGCCCCTACGCGATCCTCGAGCGCAACGGCGCGCGGCTGGGGGTGATCGGCGTGATGGGCGCGCGCGCCGCGCGCTACACGATCATGCCGTCGAAGGTGACCGGGGTGGAGTTCACCGATCCGGTAGCCGAGGTGAGCGAGCTGGTGCGCGCGCTGCGGCCGGTCGTCGACCTGGTGGTCGTCCTGGCGCACCAGGGCCTGCCCGGCCCGATGCAGACCGACGCGGAGAACGACCCGACGGTGCAGCGGCCGCTCGACGAGGACCTCGACTTCTGCGGCGCCATCCCAGGGATCGGCGTCTACGTCGCGGCGCACTCCCATCACGGCCTGGAGGAGCCGCTCGTCCACCCGCGCACCGGCACCTTGCTGGTGCAGACCTACGGCTACGGCACCCGCCTGGGGGTGCTCGAGCTGATCGTGCGCGATCGCAAGGTGGCGCGGCACCGCGGCGAGCTGCTGAAGGTGTGGAGCGACGAGCTGCCGCCGCACGCGGCGGTGGCGGACCGGGTGGCGCACTATCGCGCGCAGGTGGCCGACGAGATCGGTCCGCCGCTCGGCCGCGCCGCGGCACGCTTCACCCGCCGCTATCATGCCGAGTCCTCGCTCGGCTCCTTCGTCGCCGACGTGATGCGCGAGCGCGGCCAGGCCGACGTAGCGCTCACCAATGCCGGCGGCCTGCGCGCCGACCTGCCGCAGGGACCGCTCGACCGCGGGCACGTGCTCGACGCGCTGCCGTTCGTCAACACCGTGGTGACGCTCGAGCTCGGCGGTGCTGCGCTGCGGCAGGCGATCGAGCACGGGGCGTCGCTCGCCGCCGGCATGTGCCAGGTGTCGGGGCTCAGCGCCCGTCTGGACATGAGCCGGCCGGCGGGAGAGCGGGTGGCCGAGCTGCGCGTCGGCGGCGAGCCGCTCGCGGCCGAACGCACCTACCGCCTCGCCACCAACAGCTTCCTCGCCGAGGGCGGCGACCGCTACGAGTCGCTGCGCAGCGGCCGCAAGGCGGCGGAGGGCCCGCTGCTCTCCGATTGCGTCATCGAGCACCTGCGGGCGAAGCAGGTGATCGAGCCACCGCCGCCGGGACGGCTGGTCGGCGCGTAAGCTCACATCAGACCTCCCTTCGTGTCGCACTGCCAGGTACTTCTCTCGATCGGAGACGGCGACAAGCCGCAGACGAGTGGGATAACCCGCCACCTGCTCCCACTACCGGGAGGAACAGGCAAGCGGGCAAACCCAGGGCGCGCGAGCGTCCTTCTTCGACAAAGGGAGATACCATGTCCACCAGCACCCCGATCAACTTTCCTTGCACCGACGGCAATCAGGTTGGCTCCAGCTATACCCTCTCCAGCGGCTCGATCACCCTGGAGCCGAGCGGTCTCGTCGTGCTGAACGACACGCTCTACATGGCCAGCGACAACGGCTATCTGGCCGGCATGGACGTGAGCTCCGGAGCCTCGCTGGACCAGCCGTGGACCCAGGTCCACAACTTCACGAACGACTCCGGCTACGAGGGCAATACGAACAGCTACGATCTGGAGAGCATCACCGTTGCCACCGGCAAGCTGATGATCGGCGTCGAGGGGAAGGCAGGCAGCGGGAGCAACGTATACGACCCGCACATCTTCCGGTACGACACGGCCAACGAAGACACCACGAGCAGCATCTGGGACCTCTCGGACGTGACCCTGGGCACCGCCGGCGGCATGGAGGCCATGACCTTCGTGCCCGGCTCGGCCTGCCCGCCCGAGACGGTCAATGGCAATTCGAATCCGGCGTACTACGGAGGAAACCAGTATTACGGCGGCTACTTCTTCGCGGCCTATCAGAGCAAGACCGGCTATGTGTACGTCTACGACCTCCCCGAGGGCGACAACGAGACGCACACCGTGAGCAGCCACCTCAAGAAGTTCGAGATCACGGACGGGAACGGCGCCATGATCACGATGGAAGCCTCGGACATGTGCTTCGCCAACAATTACCTGTTCATCCTGTTCGACGGCGGCGGCTCACAGGACGAGATCCACGTCTTTTCGATCCGCTCCGACGGCTCCGGCCTGGACCATGCCGGCGCGAGCTACCTGCCTGTCCTCGACGGCTGGGACAAGCAGACGGACTTCGAGGGCCTGACGATCGACGGGTCGAACCTGTACCTGTCCGTGGACGATGGCTCGTCCACGGCGGTCAAGCTGGTGTATCAGTTCACGGACTACAGCATCAGCAAGTTCGTGTGACCCGCGATTGACTGGCTCAAGGGGGCGCGCTGCTCAGCGCCCCCTTCGACGCATCGAGATCCACGGTCAACCACAGGAGCGCCGCCACGACGCACACTCCAGACCAGAACACCAGCGTCCCGTTCCACCCCCACGCGTCGGACATCCTGGGCACGAGCCAGATGGACAGGACGCCGCCAAGATTCCCCATCAGGTTGAGCATGCCGGCCGCCGCGCCTGAATTCTCAGCCCCGATGGCTGTCGCGGTGGTGAAGAACGGTGCCTCCGCCCCATTCACACATCCGGACGACAGGCTCAGGGCAAGGATCGCGAAGACCGCGCTCGGGAGGACCGCCCCCGCCGTCACGAAACCCGCGGCGGAGAAGAGACACGCCATCGCGACGCGGCGCCGGGCCTGCGCGGCGCCGAGACGACGGCCGAGGCGATCCGTCGCCATCCCGATGAGCGGCGCGAGCACGAAGGCGGCGATACTGGGCAGGCCGCCCCACCGGCCGCTGGCGAGGATGGTGAAGCCGCGCCCCTCCGTCAGATAGCGGAAGAACCAGAACACGAACACGAACCAGACCGCGGAGTGCAGTGTGTAAGCGATCGAAAGGCGCAGCAGAGGAACGTTGCGCACGAGGACATGCAGCTCAGACAGCACGCCGCGCCGCGCCCGGACTGCCTGCTGTTCCGGTTGCGGCGGCATCAGCATCACCCAGGCCAGTGCGGTGACGCTCGCGATAACCCCACTGAGCACGAAGACCGCGCGCCAGCCGAGCTGCTCCATGACGGGTGCCATCAAGAGCGGGGCCGCCGCCGCGCCGAGGCTCGCCGTGGCGATGTAGATGGCCGTGGCGCGCACGCGCTCCGTCACCGGTACGTAGATCATGACCGCCATGGCGGCCACGGGGAAGACCGCGGCCTGCGCGATGCCGAGCAGCACCCGGGTGAACACGAGCACCGGGACGGCTCCCTCGCTGGGTACGGCGCTCGTGAGAAACGACGCGGCGCTGCAGCCGAACAGGGCGAGCGCGAGCGCCGTCCGCGCGCCGAAGCGTTCGCCGAACATGCCGGCCGGCACCTGGAAAAGGGCGTACGAGAGCTGGAAGCCCCACGCGGTGATGGCGCCCATTCCGATCATCGTGAGCCCCACGGCAGGCACCATGCGCTCTTGCGCCACCGCGACGTCCGCACGCACGAGGTAGGCGACGCCCGACACGAGGCTGAGGAGAAGGATGACGCGCCAGTGCCGTGGCATGAAGAGCTCAGTCCGGATCGAGACGATCGTCGAACCGGAGTCCGGGCTCGCGCGGTCTCAGAGCCAGCAGCTTGCGGAGCGACACGCAGAACCAGACGCCGGCCAGCACGGCGATGCCCACGCCGGCCAGCCTCGCCTCTTCCTCAAACGCCAGGGCGATGCCGAAGAGCACGAGCATGAAGCTCTTGCCCATCGCCTGGCCGATCTCCATCTTCTGCTCGTCTTCCGGTGACATCATCGGTGTCTCCCTGCGCTCGGAGGGCAAAGCCTGGGGGATCGACGAGGAGCGCGTTGACAGGTCCGAATGGGAAGTATAAGGCGTTACCAGGCCTGGTGAACTGGACCGCCGTTGCAGCCACGGCTATAATTGGGGTGGTAGCAACGGTCAGGCGCGTCTCTTTGTGATGAGAGCTCTCCACCACCCCGCCCGCCCTCCCCTCCTCGCTGCCCTCCTGGCCGCCGGCGCGCTGGCACTCGCCACGGCGGCTGCGGCGGCCGTCGGCTCCTGGTCGCCGCTCGGCCCCGACGGCGAGTCCATCTACGCGCTCGCCGCCGACCCGGCCAACCCCAACCTCGTCTACGCCGCCACCCCGGCCTCAGTGTTCCGCAGCAGCGACGGCGGCGACAACTGGACGTTCGCCGGCACCGGTCTCGGCAACACCAGCGCCCCGGGTATCCGCGCCCTGGCGCTCAGCGGCTCGGCGGTGATCGTCGGCACGAGTTGGGAGGGCGTCTGGCGCTCGCTCGACGAGGGGCGCACCTGGCGCGCCACCACCGCCGGCCTCCCCACCCGTCCGCCCGTCAGTACCCTCCTCGTCGATCCGCGCCGGCCCGAGCGCGTCTGGTTGACAACCCGGGAGGGCATCTTCGTCAGCGACAACCGCGGAGAGACCTGGGCGGTGCGCAACGGCGACCTGCCGCTCGCCCAAGGCGTCGAGTCGCTGGCCATCGACCCCGCCAACGGCCAGCTCTACGCGCGCACGGGGAGCAGGCTGTTCACCAGCAGCGACGAGGGGACCAGTTGGTCGCTGCTGCGCTGCCTCGACCGCCGCTGCGGCAGCATCGTCGTCGATCCGGCGGACCCCGCCACCCTCTTCACCCTCGACGGCGCCGTGCTGCGCAGCCGTGATGGCGGCACGGTCTGGGAGAAGCTGCGGCCGCCCAAGGTCGGCCTCTACGCGTTGCTCGGCTTCCACGGCGGACGGCTGTTCGCCTATAGCCGTTCGTTCGCCACCGGCCCGGCCGTCGACCGGCTCTACTGGAGCGCCGACCAAGGCGCGTCGTGGGTCGCCGCCGCCGGGCAGCCCAATCACTCGATCGCCGTCATGGCGTCGAGCGGCGACACCCTGTACCTCGGATCCGCGGGCAGCGCCAGCCTCGGCGGCGTCTTCCGCAGCGGCGACGGCGGCGAGCACTGGGAGGCCGCCAGCAACGGTCTCTCGGGGCGCTGGATCGAGACGATCGCCGTCGACCCGCTCCAGCCGGGCGTGTTGTACGCGCAGGCCTCCGACCACCTCCTCGCCAGCGAGGACGACGGCGCCAGTTGGCGCCTGAGCCTCGCCGCCCCCGGCGTGCTGGTCTTCGGCGCCGGCGACCTCCTCGTCGACCCCCACCGCCGCGGCCGCGTCTGGTCGACGACCGGCGACTACCTCTGGCGCAGCGACGACGGCGGGCGCCGCTGGATGGCGGTGAATCGGGTCGGCGCCGGCATCGGGGCGCTCGCCGCCGATCCCCGCACCAGCGGCGGCGTCTGGGCCGGCGGCCGGAACGGCCTGTTCCAGAGCTCCAACGGCCGCGCCTGGAAGAGGGTACGGCCCGCGCGGAACGAGAACCTCATCGTGGCGGACATTGCCGTGGCACCAGGCGATCCGCGGCTGGTGTGGGTCGCCGGCTATGCCACCACCGCCACCGGCGCGCCGCTGGGACCGCGTCTCTATCGCAGCGGCGACGGCGGGAAGAGCTGGCAACGGCGCGAGAACGGGCTGCCCGACCTGGTGATGCGCCTCGCCCTCGACCCCGAGCGGCCCGACGTGCTGTTCGCCGCCGCCGGCGACGGGTTGTTCGGCAGCAGCGACGGCGGCGCCAGATGGCAGCGGCTGCCGTCGCCCGCCGCGGTGCCGGCGGGCCCCGGCCCCGAGAGCATCCGCTGGGAGATCGTCGCCTCACCGGTGGCACCGCTGACGCTCTATGCCTACCTCGACGGCCTCCTCGACGGGCTCGAGGGCGACGTGGTGTACCGCAGCCGTGACGCCGGAGCAACCTGGCAGGCGGTCGGCGGTGGCAGCATCGCCCCCGGCCCCTTCGGCATCCGCGCCCTGACGGTCGACCCGCATGACCCGCGGCGGCTGCTCGCCGGCACCGCCAACCGCGGCATCTTCACCTTCACCGAGCCGTAGGGCCGGGCCCCGTCCTCGCTCGTGGCCTCGCTCGAAGGACAGGCTCGCGCCGCGCGGGCGACGCCGATCAGGCGTTTTCGGGTTCCAGGCGCACCTCCACGCCGCTCAGGACGGCATTGCCGGAGAGCGGATCGCGCAGGTTCTCGTCGAGCAGCGCGTTGAGGTTGGAGCCCGGCCGCCGGGTGGCGACTTCCAGGCGAATCCCGGGAAGGTCGTGGCCCCAGCCGTGCGGCAGGGAGATCACGCCCGGCATGACCTCGTCGCTGACCTTCACCTCCACCGTGACCGTATGGCCGCTGGCGCCGGTCAGGCGCGCGGGGCCGGCATCGGTCACACCGCAGCGTGCGGCGTCGGCGGGATGGACCAGCGCCGTACACCGCCGCGGACCCTTGGCCAGGACCGGAAGGTTGTGCATCCAACTGTTGTTCGAGCGCAGGTCGCGGCGGCCGATCACCACCAGATCGGGAGCGGGCGCAGCGAGGTCCGCCTCGGCGTGCTTCAGGTCCTCGAGGAACAAGGCGGGCGCGAGCTCGATCTTTCCCGAGGGGGTGCGCAAGACTTCCGGCACGCGGGGCGCCAGCGGGCCGAGGTCGATGCCGTGCGGCGCGGCCTTGACCTTCGCCAGCGTCAGGCCATCCGGGCGGCGGCCGAACTGGTCGCCATAGGGGCCGCCGCGCAGCGCGAGGTCGAGCAGCCGCTCGGGGCCGTGCCACTGCGCCACGGCCTGGTACAGGAAATCCGCTTGGGCGCCGGCGCGGCGGCGGAGGTCGTCGGCCACCATTTCGTCATCCAGGGCCTGGACGTCGGCCCCGGCGCCCCTCCCTTCGGCGACCGCCGCCAGCCTCAGCAAGATCTCCCATTCCGCGGGACGGCCCGGCGGCGGCGTGAGCACCGGCGAGCTGTAGCGGGCGTGGTTGCGGTAGGAGAATTGGGGGAACGCCACGTCGTAATGCGACTCCTCGAACGGCAACAGTCCCGGCAAGATCACGTCGGCGTGGCGGGTGGTTTCGTTGACGTAGACGTCCACGCTGACCATGAATTCCAGCGTCTCCAGCGCCGCGGCCAGCCGAGGGCCGTTGGGGGCCGAGAGCACTGGATTGCCGGCGACCGTGAACAGCGCCCGGACCTGGCCCTCGCCCGGGGTTTCGATCTCCTCCGCGAGACAGGTCATGGGCAGCTCGCCGTACACCTCCGGCGCACTCGAGACGCGGCTCCGGCGGCGCCCGGTCTCCACGCCCTTTCCAGTGCCGGGAGAGCCCATCGTATTGGCGGCGAAGGCGGCGGCCTTGGGGAACATCGCGCCGCCGGGTACGTCGAGATGGCCCGTGAGCGCGTTGACCACGTCGACCAGCCAGCTGCTGAGCGAGCCGAAGCGCTGCGTGCAGGTCCCCAGCCGCCCGTACACGGCGGCCCTCTCCGTGGCAGCCAGGGTGCGGGCCAGCTCCCGGATCGTCTCCGCCGCGATGCCGCAGCGGTCCGCGACACGCTCGGGCGCGAACGGCAGCACGGCCTCGCGCACCGCCTCGACGCCGTTCACGTGGTCTGCGAGAGCTCCGAGGCGCACCAGCCCCTCGTCGAACAGCGCGTGCACCAGGCCGAAAAGGAAGAAGACGTCGCTTCCCGGGCGGATGAACAGATGCCGGTCGGCGAGCCGCGCGGTCTCCGTTCGCCGCGGGTCGACCACCACCAGCCTGCCG
>DASUNJ010000536.1:0-3601 GCA_036277235.1 Thermoanaerobaculia bacterium
CATCCGGGGAATGACAGCTCGATCTCGGCATGAGGACCTCGGGCCGCGCGCGAGCGGCTCGGGCCCGAGATGAGCGGCTCGCGCACAAGGTCGGGTCTCTCGCGCAATGCGCGAGCGCTTCGCGCACGAGAAAAACGGCTCGCGCACGAGGTTGGGCGGCTCGCGCACGAGAAAAAGGGCTCACGCACGAGACGAGCGCCTCGCGCACAAGAAAAACCGCTCGCGCGGAGCCGGAGCGTTTCGGAGGAGGTACAAGATCTTCTTCTCGCCGACCGGGATACCGGACCCTGGGTCCGGTCTCGCGGCAGACGAGCAGGCGCATCAGGGCTCTTTGACAAGTGAAGCAAGTTCAAACCGGGGCAGGCCCTGAAACGGCCGGGGTCTGTCCTGTCAACCCGGGGACGGGCCTGGCCGAGGCCCGTCCCCTCCCTCCATCCCTGCGGATGTTATCCGTCGTCGACAGTCGAATCAGCTCTCGCTCCCCTCGACGCTTTCTGGCAGAGGAGCGTCCCGTCTCCCCCTTTGGAAGGTCGCTTCTACGACCATCCCACCAGCGCGCGAATCGCGATCCAGGCGAGGGGGTGCATGACGCCCGCGAAGATGAAGAGCGGCGTGAAGTTGCCGAGCCACTGCAACATTTCGCCCGCGAAGAGCAGCATGAGCATTCCTCCGATGCCGCCGCACATGCCGCCGAACCCGACCACGCGAGTCGGGAAGGCGTCGGACGCCACCGTGAACATGTTGGCGGACCACGCCTGATGACAGGCGGTGGCGATGCTGATGAAGGCCACGGCCGTCCAACAGGTCCTTTGCCACGCCGCCCAGCGCCGAGATCGGGAGCCCTGCCGCGAAGAGCGCCATCGGCGCGAGGCGGGCTCGCGTCCCGGCCGCGGCGGATGAAGAATCCAGGCAGCCAGCCGCCGAAGGCTTCCGAGATCGGCGGCCAGGTAGATGACGAGCAGCGCCCCGGCGGCCGAGGCCAGCGTCACGCCACGCTCGCGCTGCCGCCATGCCCTCGACACCGCCCTCGACGTCTATCACGACAGTTCCGCCGGGAGCGCTTGATGCTCAACAGCATTGGCGAAGGACTACTCCTGGGATGTTCAGGGGCGGGAGTACGTGGAACTGTACCGCCGGCTGGCGGGGTGAACACGGCAAGGAAGGCTTTGATGGTAGCCAGGTGGATCATCGCCCGATTACCGGCTAAACGCCCAAATAAGTAAATCCCGCCCAGTAGAAGGAATGCCTGAAGGGTTCTCTCGCTCCTATACTTCCGAGTCTCGCCGCGAGATCGGTCAACGACTCGTCTGGCAAGTCTGCCTCGTCCGCCAGCCAGTCGACGTATTTGGCCAAATCCCGACCAGATGTGTCGCGCAGCCAGAGTTGGGCGCTCCTGAGAGCCGATCCAGGTTCCTTCTCCTCTTTCAAAAGGTAATGGTAAAATTTTGTCATCAGGAGGAAAGTGGAATCGTCGTCCACAGGCCAAAGAGCGCTTACCACTCCGGGGATTCCTACCTGCAAGAATCCTGCGGCGAAATTCAACACCTCTTCCGATCCAGTCTCGAGGTTCGTGACACCAGTACGACAAGCGGAGAGCACTGCAAGGCGAGGATAGGCTGGAAGATCCTCAAATCCCAGGCCATTTTTCATTCTCTCGCAAAGCGAGCGAGCGAGTTCCAGGGTATGCTTGAGAAGGGAGCCCAGAGTTAACCGTTCTCCATGACTCAGGTAAATCCCGGAATTCAAAGTCTCCGTGGCATCGAAGTATCCGTGGCAGGCGAAGTGGAGGTGCGTCACTCCGGCGAGGGCACTCTCGACAGCCCAAGAGCTTACCCGTTCCCCACTCAGAATTCTCGATCGTCGCCCGAAAAGGCGCGCGATAGCTCGCGCCTCCAGGCTGGCAAATGTCAGGCGTGGCGCACTGTTTTTAGGGTCAGCCACGGCCAGAAGAGCGGTCGCCGAGTTCTCTCGCTCTTGGACTAGCTGCATCAGCCCCTCGACGATACCTGCCGAGGGAAGGAACGACACTTCCAAGTCCGAATCAAATATATGCAGCGGCAGGCTCCATTGTCTCCCTGAAGGAAGCAGGATCATCCTGGAGAAGCCACGAGCCTTTAGCCGCACCGCAAGAGGTTGCATCAAAAGCTCGAGGGCGGTGACGATTTCGTCCGACTGCAGAGAAAAATCACTCGTCATGCTATCGATAAAGGTTCTGGAACAAGTTTCGTGCATGGAGAACAAGTCTCTTTGCGTACATGGCATCCACATGACTTCAACAAGTGGATCTCCCTGAGGAGCCAGGATGACAGCCGCACTGCCGTGATCGGTCGTCAAGAGATAGACAAATGGCTTCTGCAATGTGATGGTGGCTGCGACGACTTCGTCGAATCCGCATCCCCGCTTGGGGTGTGCGTCGAGAAGCGTCCTCGTTTGCTGCGAGTAGCCGTCCGCCAACTGCTTTAGTGCCTCCAAGGAATTGGTTAGTGCCTCTACGTCCAGTTCCTCCGCCTCGACCATGATGGAGTGCAGGGTAGCAAGCCCGCCTTCGAGACGATTCTTGACCGATTTACCAGCTTCGCCGAATTCCCGAGTTCCGAGGAGGAGGTCGAAGTTCCGGGCGAAAAGTGAGAATCGGAAAGTTTCGATAACTTCGACCGCCTCCCTCAATCTACCCAGACGAAGGAGTGAGTAAGCATAGTACGTGCTTAGACCCGCCACTTGCGTTCGTTGTCGCACATCCTTTTCGACAAGGTCGCGGAAGGACTGAACCAGGACTCCATAAAGCTTCTCCGCTTCGCTCCAGCGTTCAGATTGGAAGTGATCGTGCGCTGTGGCGCGGAGCTCTGGCATCGCCGGCAGTTCGTCAATGCTCCCCTTAGAAGGAGTCATAATTGCATTCCATCGCAATAATAGATCATTATCGCCTCTCGAAAAAAAACCAATGAGACTTCCCGCTTTTATCCCACACATTGATCGTACCTGAAGCCACCTTTTCGATCGAGACGGCCGGCGTTTCGAGTGTAAACTCTGCCAACTTTCGGCCTGTTGCGATTTCCCAGGTCCGTAGAGCTCCGTCTGCGGAGGCAGTTACCAAGCAGTGCTCATCGAATAAGGTTATGACCGCGATCTCACCGACGTTGCTTGCCAGTATGCTTAGGGTTTTGCCCGTTGCAATATCCCAAATGCACAGATCCTCATTTTCCGTTGCAACGATGGCTTTATCTCCGTCGAGGCAGGCCAAGGCCTCGACTCTCCCGTTGAGCTTGCGTAAGGTCTTCCCTGTTTCCACATCCCAGATGCGTATGGTTTCATCCCAGGATGATGAGATCACGCGATGGTGGTCGACGCGAGCCACAACATCGACCTCCAAAGTATGACCCTTAAGCCTGCGTAGGCATTTTCCGGTTTTCACGTCCCAAACGCGGAGAGTCCCGTCATCAGAGGCGGAAACCACGCGATGATCGTCGAGGCGAGCCAGTGCATTCGTTGCACCGGCATGACTTCTCAAATAACGCTGGATCCCGTGTCCGGCAGCAGCCACGCAGAGCAAGTCGTCGATGGCGAAGACCGTGAGGTCCTTACTGATTCTCACCACGGCTCT
>DASUNJ010000537.1:0-17903 GCA_036277235.1 Thermoanaerobaculia bacterium
AGGGCAGACCAACAAGGGATCAGGCATTACCTCTTCGAGTCGCGGGACTGGCATTCCCTATCTCCTATCGTTCGCCCAACCTTGGTATAGCGTCGCGCCTCTGGCGTGCGTATGGGCCGGAATCGCAGTGTGCCTGCCACCCGACGTCACTGTCGGCCCCTCTGCAACAGTCCGGAGTGCAACAAGTTAGAGAGTTTAGGACTGTACTGGTGGCGAGTCAATCCAGGCTTCCAAGCCAGGAGCTCGACTACCCCTCCACGAAATCAGGCGATTCCTGCCTATGCTCATCTCCCAACCTGAGCATCTCTCTGATATCGAGAGGCTTACGACGCAAGCGAGGATGCCTCCCGGCCGATATGGAGCGGCGCCGAAGGGGGCGCGGAAGCTTATACAATTGATCATAGGCCGATATGGCTGCGTAGCGCCGCCCCGCTCGGAGCTGAAGGACAACGACTTGCAGAGAATTCCCTAGGAAGGCTTCTGGGCTCCTTTTGCTTTGAATAGGCTGCGACGCTTATCCATCACAGCAAGTCCGGCGGACTCTGCTCCCCGACCGCCACGGTTCAGCACATGGGCTGTTCAGTTCAGGCGGCGTCCGATGCCGGGTGCTTCATCCGCCTCACAGCGGCACGGGCATTTCTGTCGCGACGCAAGGGATCTCCGCCTTGCCGCGGGGCCTCGCCGTCTCGCCGAACCGGTTTCGTGCTGCGACCCGGGCCATTTCCGCCGCGACTCGGCCCTTCGGAGGGCCCACCACCAGCATTCTGTCGCGACGTAAGGCGTTCGCCGCCTGCCGAAGAGCCTTGCCGTTCTCCCGATTGCTATCTTGCCGCGACGAAGGCTATTCCTGATGCGACCCAAGCCTTTCCTGTCGCGACTCAACCTATCGTCGCGTCACCGAAAGAATTCGTGACGCGACTCAAGAGTTTGGTGACGCGATGATAGGCTTGGTTGCCGCGACTAGGAATATTTCTGACGCGACTATAGGTTTCGTTGACGCGACTCTCGATCTTTCTGACGCGATGATGCCTATAGTCGCGGCAGGAATCCTTTTGCTGACGCGACTATACGTTGAGCTGACGCGACGATAGGTTTGGTCACGCGGCGCAGGCTTTCGTCGCGGCACCGATAGGTTGCGCTGCCGCGACTTTGCTTCAAGTCGCGGCAGCGATGGGCCATTTTGACGCGACTTGCACCTGAGTCGCGTCAGGATGAGGGTTCACTTCACGCCGATGGGTTGGTCTCTGGCCCCCAGCTCCTTCGTCGCATCACCGACGCGGCTCGCCTGAGGCCGCTGGATCTCGTCGCGGCAGGAAAACCCATGGCCCTCGAGCCTATGGAGATGGCTGACGCGACGATCTCGACGGCCTCCAGGATCAGACCTATCGGGCCTGGGTGGCTGTCTCGCAGCAGTCGCAGGTTTTGCTACACCAGCAGAAGGTCTCTCCGCTCTGGATGGACTGGCTGGTGTCCTCCACGGGGCGGAAGCCTCCCGCCGCGTGCCGGAGCTCCGGTGCGACGAGGTGGCGCAGGGTTTCGCGGTACAGGGTGAGCTTGGCGGCGGTGCGTTTCTTCATCGGTTTCCCCTTTGGATTCAGTGATGCCAGCAGACTAGGAGGAGAGCTTTCCGGCTGTCAAGACACGAGGAGGATCCGGTCCCACTCCGGCTCGACCGTCGAGACGGCTGCCAGCAGGACGAGGGCGATGCCGGTGGCTCCTTCGAGAAGGCCGGGCTCGGCCACCCATTCGCCGTCCGCGCCCGAGAGCGCGTGCCAGGCGCGAAAGCCGGCGATCCCCTCGCCGGGGACGCGGAGCTCCAGTGTGCGCTCGATCCAATCGCGCGCCGCATCGCGGAAGACCTCCTCGCCGCTCGCCTGCCAGAAACGGTTGAAGAGATGGGCGAGGCCGGCGGCGCCATGGCAAAGCCCGGCGTCGCGGACAAAAGACTGCTCCGGCAGGCGGCGGGCGGCCGCGCGCGCGACCTCCAGCGCCTTGTCTCCCCACGCGGGTTCGCCGACCGCCCGCGCGGCCACCAGCAGCGTGGCGGCGATGCCGGGGTCGCCGTAGCACCAGGCCAGACGGGAAGCGGCGGAATCTTCGCCCGCTACGAAGGAGCTGCCGAAGCAGGAGCCTCTTCCGGCCGGCAACTGGCGGGCGAGCAGCCAGCGCACGGTCCCGTCGAGCAACGGCCGTGCCCGGTCGGCCGCTATGCCGCCCTGGCAGGCGAGTGCGAGGAGCGCGGCGACCGCCGGGATGCCGTGCGCGACCCCGAGGTTGTAGAGGCCCCTGGGATGGATCTCGCGCTGCCACTCCGGCAGCCGGTCCGGCGGGGTGAACCAGGTCGTGCCCTCGGGGCCGGTCTCCGCCTGCGCGGCCAGGCGGTCGACCACCCGCTCCAGGAGCACGGCGCCGGATGGAGAGGCCAGCCTTTCGCGGGCATAGACGCCGAGCCCGATGACACCGCTGATCAGGTCGTACTCGTCCGATTCGGTGAGGGTGCTTAAATAGGCCAGGAGCGCTTCATCGATCTCTCGATTCGGGTCGTCGCCTTCGGGGTCCGGCTCGAAGAGGCGCGCCTGGAGATGCTCGACAGCCCAGGCCACGCCGGAGAAACCGCCGTAGAGCCCGGGTGGCATGACGGTGGTGGCGAGCACCTGCGCCGCCGTTTCGAGAAGGGTCGCGGCGCGCTCGGCCTGATGCTCGTCGCCGTTGTGCAGCGCCAGATAGGCATGGAGGACGGCTTCGCCCGCCGCGCCGCCGGCCAGGGAGGGGAACCGCCGGTCGTCCGCCGGCGTGTAGCTTTCGAGGTCACGGGCGACCTCCTCCACCGCTTGCAGAGAGCGTATGGCCAGGTCGCCGTCGAGAAGCGGCCTCCAGGTCATGCCCCTTCGCGCTGCCAGAGGTGCCCGACCTCTCCGAAATGTTGCCGCACCCAGCCGTCGTCGTAGATCGTGTCGAGGTATCTCTCGCCACGGTCGGGGAGGATCACGACGCAGTTCGCGCCTCGCGGAATTCGGTCCTGGATCTTATCCAAAGCCGAAACGACCGCGCCGGAGGAACCGCCGGCCAGGATGGCCTCGCGTCCCACCAGGCGGCGGCAGCCCACGACGCAGTCCAGGTCGGTCACGAGGATGACGTCATCGATGAGCGACAGATCGCAGAGCGGCGGCCGCAGTCCCGCCCCCAGGCCGGGGATCAGACGTTTTGCGCGCCGGTTGTCGAAGATCAGGCTACCGAGCGCGTCGACGGCGACTATGCGTGTGGACAGGCCATGGTCGCGCGCGTACTCGGCGCACCCCCGAATCGTGCCGCAGGTGCTGGTCGCGACCAACAGGACGTCGATCTTCCCCGCCAGCGCCGTCGCCACCTCATGCATCGTCGTGTGGTAATGGGAGGCCGGATTGTGCTGGTTCGCGTACTGGTTGGGCCAGAAGGCGCCTGGAATCTCCTTCAGGAGTGCCTGAACCCGATTGAGCCGGGCCTGGAGCAACTCCCCCGAGGCGGGATCGGGCTCCGTCACAACGTCGATCTCGGCGCCGTAAGCCCGGAGCACCCGCAGATTCTGCTCCGAGGTCCGGGAATCGACGACGCAGATGAAGGAAAGCCCGTGATACCGGCAGGCCTGCGCCAACCCGATCCCCATGTTCCCGGAGCTGGACTCGATCACCACCGTTCCCGGACCGACCGTTCCCGAGCCGAGGGCTTCCTCAAGGATAAGCAAAGCCGGCCTGTCCTTGATGCTTCCGCCGGGGTTGACCGCTTCCAGCTTGGCATAGAGCTGGAGCTCCGCGGACGGCATGAGGCGGCTCAGATGGACCAGGGGAGTATGGCCGATGGTCGAGAGAACTCCGTCAGCGACAGGTTCTCGAGCGAGATCCGGCGCAACGATTGTTGAATTCAGCGATAATCTTTCCATGACAAGTACTCCTGGTTGACACTCAAGTCTGCACAGCATTCATCTGCTCGCCCCCTCTGGCTCTAGGCGTTTCGCAGTGTTTGCTCGTCCATGATCTCCACCATGACCCCGATCCCCTGCTCGAGAAAGGAGAGGGTCTCCTGCTGCAAGCTGGTCGAGGTCAGGATGTCCGTCGACACTTCAGAAAATAGAGCGTACGCCTTCTGCAGGTACTGGAATCGATCGATCCCCGGTGAACGGCTGACGTGAAACCAATCGTCATAGATCCTGTATTGGTCTTCCGCGGTCGCGAGAGACCCGTGCGCCAATTCGTAATCTTGCAGCAGAGAGACCATTTCGGGAACACAGGCCTGCATCACCTTGGAATGTTGCAGGTGATAGACCTTCTCGGCCTGGCGCAGCATCAGATTGGCATCCGTCGGAAGGGAGCAATGGCCGCCCTTTTCATCCATGAAAATCCCGCGCAGCAATCTCTTCTGCTGGTTGAGATACTCGTACTCGCGCATCCAGGTCCCGGACAGGCCCTCAGGCATGGAAGAGCGGATGTGGATTTTGTAGATCTTCTCGGTCGGCGAGAAGTCGATGCCATAAAGCATGAAAGCACCCGCCGACCGCCACAAGACACAGGTACGATCGAGCCAGGTGGCCAAACCCTGCGGATCGGAATTGTGCAGGGTCTCGCAAATCGTCCGGTAGCAGTATCCGATCAAGGCGAAGTTGTAAAAGAATGCGAAATGCGAGAGGAAGAAACGCTTCCATCCGAGGCGGACGGCGGCCAGGTCTACGTCCTCGCGCGGAAGGTCCACCCGGCAGGCCGCGACGGAGAGCTGCCGGCTCGTGCGGAGGCATTCCTCCTTGTGCCGCTCAAGATCTGAGCGTTGTGCGGCCGTGAGATCATCCGAGTGATAGGGAGGCGCACCCGACAGAGGGAGTCGGAGCCAGGGCAGCTCCCCGCGAATGGATTCGTCCGATATAGCGTCATTGTGGTCGACGCGCAAGGAAAAATTACTCGATCTGTTGGTTCGTCGCATGGGTCGATCACTCCTCTCGAATCGCGGTCAGCGGGCCCAGCGCGGATGCGCGGCGCGCCGGCAGGAACATGGCGAGGACAGCCACCGAGACCAACAGCAGGACGCCACCGCCGAAGACAAGGGGGGCGGTGGATTTGAATTCGAAGAGAAAACCGGAAATGGCGGGCACTGCGACCGCGGTGAGGGCCAGTCCCAGCACCATTCCAGCGGTAACCTGCCGCATGCCTTCGAGGATGATCATCCGGATCATGTCCACCTTGCGGGCCCCGAGGGCCATCCGAATGCCGAGCTCGCGCTGCCGGCTGCGGACCGAGCGCGCCATCACGCCATAGATGCCGATCGCGGACAGGACCAGCGCCAACACCGCGAAGAGAGTCAGCAGACCCGCGCCGAGGCGGGCCGCCCAGAGACTCCTCTCGAGGGTGTCGGCCATGGTCTCGACACGGGTCAGCGGCATCTCCGGAGCGAGCGCCTGGACCTCCCGGCGCAGGGTGCCGAGCATCGCTTCCGCGTCGGTCTCGGTCCGGACGTAAAGGATCACGTCGGGGCTGTAGCTCTGGGACAGCGGCAGGTAGACGTAGGGCTGCGGAGGCTCGGACAGACTGAGATATTTGGCATTCTGGGCGATCCCCACGACCTCGAAGGAGCCTTCCTGCAAGGTGAGGCGGAACCGTTGTCCGATGGCATTCCGGCCGGGCCAGAACCTTTGCGCCATGGTGCGGTTGATGACGGCGACGAGCGGCGCATCCTGGCGATCCGCGGCGGTGAAGCCACGCCCCTGGAGGATCGGAATCCCTGCGGTTTCCAGGAAGCGATCGCTGATCGGGTCCACCGCAACGGTCGGAGCTTCGTCCTCCTGGGCCTCTCCCCCTTCGACGGTCACCCCGCTGCGAAAGTGGCCGCCGCCCAGCAGCAGGCCGCGCGCCAGGCCGGCGGAGCGGACGCCGGGAAGGCTCTCGACCCGCTCGACGGCACGCCGGAAGAGCTCCTGCCCCGCCGGCTCTTCAAGGTCCTGCCAGGCGACGTTGAGCAGCACGACTGCCAGATTGCCGGGATTGAAACCCGGGTCGACGCTCCGGATCTTCTGGAGGCTGGCCAGAAAGAGGCCCGCCCCCACGATGGAGACGAACGCCAGAGTCATTTGCACGGCGACCAGAGCACCGCGCAGCTTGAGGCGCTGCCCGGAGCGAACCTGCAGCGTCTCTCCCGCCTTGAGCTCGGACGCCAGCTCGAGACGGCTGACCAGCATCATGGGCACCAGGCCGAACAGGAGGCCGCAAGCAAGGGAGATCGCCAGGCCCACGGCCAGGACGGGCCCGTCGAGGCTGACGTCCAGGAAGTCACCCACCAGCCTCGGCCGCAAGGCCCAGAGGGCATCGCGGACCCAGATCGCCACCAACAGGCCGGCAGCACCACCCAGAACCGTAAGCACCAGGCCCTCGGTCAGGAGCTGGCGCGCCAGGCGGCCGCGGCCGGCCCCCACCGCGCTGCGGATCGCCATCTCCCTCCGGCGCTCCAGGGCCCGCGCGATCTGCATGTTGGCGACGTTGGCGCAGGCGGTGAGCAGGAGGAGCACCACCGCCGCGATGACCAGGCCGCCGCTCGCCGAAAACTGCCGGTGCATGGCAGGGTGGATCGTCGCCTGGGTGAGCGGCATGGTTGTGACTCCGAGCCCCTCGTTCAGATCCGGATAGTCGCGCTCGAGCAGGCCGGCGAGGCGCTTCATGTCCTGGTCAGCCTGCAGGGCGGAGATTCCCGGCTTGAGGCGGCCCACCGCGAAGAACATCAAAGCGTTGCGGACCTGTAACAAGTCCCTGGCCGGACCCGACAGAACCTGCTGGTACATCATGGTCGGGACAAAGAACTCCGGAGCGCCGTGAACGTGCAGGCTGTTGAAGCTCTTGGGAGTGACGCCCACCACGGTGAACGGATGGCCGTTCAACTGGACCTGCCGTCCGATCGCTCGCGGATCGGAGGCAAAACGCCGCGCCCAGAGGCCATGGGTCAGGACGACCACCGGGTGGCTGCCCGGAGCGCGGTCCTCCTCCGGCAGGAACGTGCGGCCGACGCCGGCCTGGACGCCGAGGACGTCGAAGTAGTTGCCCGAGACCAGGTCACCCTGGACCACCTCCGGATCTCCCCCCCCGGTCAGCCGCAGGGTCACCGGACGGTAGACGGCGAGCCCGGAGAAGACCTGGTTCATCTCCCGGAAATCGAGGTAGTTCGGATAGGAGATGAACAGGAAGCCCGGGCCGGCGGCGTCGGCGGCGTCGGTGGCGAAAACCGAGATCAACCGCTCCGGCTCCGCGACCGGGATCGACCGCAGGAACACGGCCTTGGCGAGACTGAAGACACCCGTGGTGGCCCCGATCCCGAGAGCGAGCGAGAGCAGCGCGAAAAGCGAGAGCCCCGGCTTCTGGACCATGGTCCGCAGGGCGAACCGCACGTCCTTCAGCAGGTCTTCCATCGCCCTGCCCAGGGGTATCCTCTCTTTCGGAGCACGATTGCCGGTCATTGGCGATCTCCTTGATGATCGAATGCGTCCGCTCCTGTCGTGACTGCGTCTCTCCTGCTCAGGTGCCTTCCGCTCCGGCCCTGAGAGGCGCGGGGTCCACGCTTTCCTCTCTGCCGGATGCCGGCGGCGCTTCGGGGGAAGCCGCCCTGAGCTCCACGTCCGGCAGATCGCGCTCGACATTGCGCAGGGCGGGGAACCGGGTGGCCAGAAGCGTGACCAGGATCGCGAACGAGCCGAGCACGATCAGCAGGAAGGCGACACCGCGGCCCGGGCCGACGCCGATGACCTGCCCTACGCTGCCGGCTAGCGCTCCATCGGCGGCGAGCAGCGGCTCGAAGATCCGGTCCGCCAGCGGCCCTCCGAGCAGGTACGCGAGCGGCAGCATGGCGCTGCCGACCAGGCTGCGCGTCGCCATGACGCGGCCCTGGAGATCGACCGGGACCTTGGTTTGCCAGAGCACCTGGTTGGCCGTGTTGATGATCGGGTTCGAGCACAGGAACAGGAAGGCCGCGGCGGTGATCAGCACCGGGCTCTCCTGGAGGCCGCCGACGACGAACATGAGCCCGCGGAACACGAGCAGGCCGAGGATGGTCGCCACCCGCCGCTTCGGGGAGCCGAGGACGCTGACCCCCACCGCGCCCACCAGGAGACCGATGCTCGCAACCGACTGGACCGTGCCGAGCACCGCCGGCGAGCCGAAGCTCAGCACCAGCGGCGGCAGCAGCACCAGCACCATGCCGAGGCTCACGTTGGTGATCGCGGTGACGAGCAGCAGGCCGAGAAGCCCAGGCCGCCGGGCGATGTAGGTCCAGCCGAGCTTCGCCTCCTTGAGCAGCGAGCCCCGGACGGCGGCCCCCTCGGCGCTCTGCGCCGGGCGGGGGATCGAGATGAACAACAGCGGCAGGATACCGAGCAGGAAGGTGGCGAAGTCGAGCAGCATGACGCCTTCGAGATCGATCGACAGCAGCAGGAAGCCCGCGAGCATCGGCGCGGCGATCTCGGAAAAGGCGGAACCCGCCTGCCCCATGCCGGCGGCACGGCCGAGCTGCGCCCGCGGGACCAGCAGCGGGATCGACGTGGACAGCGCCGGCCGCTGGAAGGTTCCCGCCGTGGTCATGATCGCGACCAGGATGTAGATGTACCAGATCTCGAGGCGGTCGAAGTAGAGCAGCAACGCGATCGTTACGGTGCCGAGAGCTGCGACGAGGTCGCTGACGATCATCGTCCGGCGGCGGTCCCAGCGGTCGACCAGAGCCCCCGAAATCGGAGACAGCAGGAGGCCCGGGAGCGAACCCCAGAACACGATCAAGCCGAACTGCGTCACCGAGCCGGTGCGGTTGTAGACCCAGACACCCAGCGCGAAGCCGCCGAGGGCCGAGCCGAAACCCGACACCACCTGGCCGAACCATATAGGGATGAACTTTCTCATCTGCGGACTCCTTCCATGTGTCCGGACAGGCTGATTTGATGGATGGCTCTCGCCGGCAGCTGGATCTCTTTCTCTCCGAAGAGCCTTTCCGCGTGCAGGCCCCGGCTGCAACAGTCCTCGATCAGCTTGCGCGAGGCGACGATGGGATTGGACTGATCGGTGTATTTGACGCTCATGATGTAATTGAGCCAGGGCTCCTGCCCCATGGCGTAAACGTATACTTCCTTGCAGTTGAACCGTTGCACGATGTCGATGCCGCGCTCGTAGTTGGAGCCCGACAGGCGGCGCGATTGATCCATTTTTCTATCGATGGGCTGAGTGAGCAGCGGACCGTACAGCCAGGACAGAGGCGCACCGTCGCACTCCATGCCCAGGAACAGGATGTCGATGTCTCCGGTCTGTTCGTGGACGTGCTTGTAGAGCTCGCCCTCGACGTTGCAGGAGTCCGCGGCGAAGAGCAGGGAGTGATGGTCGAACCGGACCATGTAGGCCAGCTTGGAGCGGATGTTCAGGTCGGCGTGCTCGCCGAAGAAGGGCAGGCCGGTGATCGATCCATCGGCAAACTCCAGCGTCTCCATCTCGTCGAGCTCCACGACGTTCCTGAACCCGACCTCCCGCAGCATGAGCTTCAAGGAAGGATCCTGGAGGGCGCCTCCTCCCGATCGCGGGACGACCACGGTCCGCACCTTGTGGCGCAGCTGCAGCATGGTCTCGAAAAGGATGTGATCCTGATGATTGTGAGTGATCAGGGCGAAGTCGATCACATCCGGAAGATCCTGGTAGGTATAGCGCGAGATGTCGCTCTCGTAGGTGTAGCTCAGCACCGGATCGAGCAGGATGTTGCACCCCCTCGTCTCGACGAGGATGCAGGCGTGGCCGAAGTAGCGCCAGCGGAGACCCATGCCCGTGTACCCTTCGTAGGAGGGCGGCGGCTCGGGTGTGAGGAACGCCCGGAACCGCTCGCCGTCCTCATCGGGCAGCTCGAGCACCTCCTTGATCGCGGCGAAGGTCCGGGGCACCTGCTTCAGGCGGAAAAGCTCGTCGACCGCCGCATGCCGGAAGGGAATCCGCAGGTGCACGTCGCCCTCTTCCGCGAGGCGGGGCGTGCTGAGGACAAAGGGGCGATCGTCCTTGTGAATCAGCGCCAGCATGAGGCTCTGCATGGAGGGGTCGTAGTAGCGGCTGCGGTAGAGGAGCGGCTCGACCAGACGGAAGGAGGGGTGGTTGTTCAGATCGTAGACCAGCTCGACGAAGCCGCGCAGCGGCTCCGGGAGCTTCGCGTAGAGCGGCTCGAGAGAGTATCCGGTGGCATCGCTGCGCAACAGGCTGTCGAGCTGCTGGATGGCCTCGGAGAGTTGCACCAGGTCCCGGCGCTCGCTCTTCGCATGGTCGATGAGAGACTGGATCTGCCCCACGCGCGGCGCGGGATAATCGATGAACGGTCCTCCGAGCATCGCCGGATTTTTCGCCGCGGCGGCGTGGACCATCGGCGCCTTGACGTAGGACTCCATGATCTTCAGGTGCCGGCCTGTCATGTTGAGAGATGCGGTCGCGGGTGGGATCAGGTGCGACCAGGCGTACCAGTGATCGACCAGAGGCTCCACGACGACGTTGGGACGCAGGTAGAATCGTTCCTGATTCATAAAAGTTCTTCCTCTCGGTTTTCACGCGACCATGAGAGATGAGGCAACCGGGGAGGCCGGGGGGGCGAGCGCCAGAACGCCGCTCAGGAAGAGTTTTTCCAGCACCTCGACGTCCATGCCGCTGAACGACCCCCGCAGCTCGCCACAAGTCCGGCCGAGGGAGGCATCCACGAGGCTGCTCTCGATTCCGTCCAACACCCGGCTTGAGTAATCGCTGACCACCCGTGCCGTCGCGGAATTCCACTGCCGGACCAGGGGGCTGAGGCAGACACCCAGGGTGTCGAAGTCATGCTCCTCCGGCCGGGACGCCAGCCGTTCCAGCTCCGCTGCGACTTCCCGGCGCAGGGCTTCCCGGCTGTACTCTTTCCGGATGTGCTCGACGCCAAGCCGGCAGCGTTCCCGGGCGCCGCCAGGGTCCTCCACCGCGTCGTGGTAGATCGCCTCGGCGACCGGAAGGAAGGCCGCCGGATCGCCTTGTGCGGTGCCTTCGTCCTCGTAGACGTGGATCCCGCACCCATCCGGCAGGAGGTACCGGAGATTGCCGATCCCATTGGTATAGACCGGGCAGCCATGGAACACCGACTCGAGCGGGTAAAAGCCGAACGGCTCGGCGAAGACGTTGTAGAAAAGGCCGAACCTGCACTTCGCCAGGATCTCGAAGAGCACCGATTGAGCGAGCGCCGGTACCGGGATCAGAAGATCCGCGGCGGTCATGTCAAGCTGGTCGAGGCTGGTACGAAAGCTCTCGAGATCGGGCGATGACTGATCCGGCGGCAAACGAAGCGCAGCCTGGATACGGTGAAACATTTCGTTTGCCACGACGAGACGGAACCTGCGCCCCAGGGCCCGCTCGCGAGCCAGCCGATTCAACAGCAGAAGGATGCTGGACATCGCGGGCACATCCACCTTCACGGCGACCACGGCGTGGCCGAGAATGTCGCCCTGATAGAGGGCCTCCCGGACGTTCCAGGGCAGCTCCGAGAGCCCTTCGGGGAGCGCGCCGTCGGGCTCCTCCAGGCAGGGCAGCGGGATGTTGATGTGCGAGACGATGCCGAAGGCCCTGGGATCGAGGAGCCTCCTGGCCCGCCAGTCCGGGACCGCCAGGAGCGACCGCACGACATCGCGCGTGTAGGGCGACGCGCCCCAGCAGCGATCGACCAGCTCGTTGCCGGCCCAGTGGCCGGGAGAGCCCGCGAAACCGTGGAAAAAGACGACGTTCTTCTGGGATCCCCTGCGGCGCAGCGGCGCCAGCTGCAGTCCGAAATCGCAATACAGGGCGATGTCGGCCGGCGGCAAATCACGGGCGCGGCGTGCCCGGTCCACGGCCGGCAGAGGGAGGAAGAAGTCGGCCTGGCCTTGGGGAGCCGTGCCGTAGACTCCCCGGACCTGATAGCCCAGCTCTTCGAAGGTCTCGTTGAGATAGCGATTGACGATCGCACAGGAGCCGCAAAAAGGCCGCTCCGGCGGTTGAGAGTAGAAGGCGTTCACGGACTTCCGGCGCAGCTCCTCGCCTGGGCGGATACGGTGGCTCATCGGGGGACCTCCAGGTTGGCAGAGGGCTCGGCGAGAACCGCGAACCGGGCCTCGTGGACCGTCCTCGCGAGGCACCTCACGGTAGGGTCGAAGAAGAACGGGCTCAGATCCCCCGCCGAACCGAAACGCCTGTGGATGCGTTCCAGCAGGAGGACCGCCGTGAACGAGTCGCCGCCGAGCTCGAAGAAGTTGTCCGTGGGAGCGGGACGCGCGCCGAGGAGCTCGCCGACCAGGCTCGCGACCTCCTCCTCGAGCTCGGCAGGCGGAGCCGGGCTCGGAGCCGGGCTCTCTTCGGGCGGAGCCAGCGCCGAGCGGTCGAGAGTCCCGTCGCTGCGCAGCGGCAGCTCGTCGAGGACGGCGTACCGGTCGGGACGCAGGTAGGCCGGCAGCGCCGCTCCGAGGTGGTCTGCGATCCCGCCGAGCGACAGGGAGATTCCGGGGAATGGAACGACGTAGGCGGCGAGCCGGGTCCGCCCGCCGTCGGTCCAGGCCTGGACCGCGGCAGCACGGATCCCGGGCTGGCGCTCCAGGGCCGCCTCGATCCTCCGCAGCTCGACGCAACAGCCGAAACGATGGAGGTGCTCTTCTTCCGGTCCGAGGATTTCGAGCGTTCCATCCAGATAGCGGCCCAGCAGACCGCTGCGGACGAGCCGTTCGCCGGTCCGCGGGTGGACGAGCAGGCGGGTGGGTGCGCCGGCTTCGTCTCCCCAATACCCGCGGGCGAGCGTCGGTCCGCCCAGATAGAGCGGGCCGGTCACGAGGTCGGGGCGCTGGGCGAGCGCGTGGTCGAGGACCAGGGCCGTGCACTCACCGGCCGGCCGGCCGGCCGGCATCCAGACCGCATCGTCCGGCAGCGCCGAGACCGGATGGACCGTCGAGGCGAAGGCCGCCTCGGGGACACCGGCGAGCCAGACGACCCGCAGGCCGGGAGACAGGGCTCGCAACCGGTCGGCGAGAGTCACCGGGACCGTGCCGCGCGCGAGGAGGGCGAGCCGCAGCGATTCCGGGGCCTGCAGAGAGGCGGAGCGCGCGATCATCCTCTCCACCACGAGAGGAGGGCCGCACCAGGTGGTGATCCCTGCGCTGCCGGCCAGGCTTCCCCAGGCCGCCGGCCGGTCTTCGCCGGCGGCCGGCAGCACGACGGTCCCGCCCGCTGCCAGCGGTCCCAGGATCTCGAAGAGAGCGAAGTCGGAGGCCGGCGGGGACAGGGAGAGCAGGCGGTCCGCCGATCCCAGCCCCAGACGCCGGCCCAGGGACACGACGGCGTGAGCGGCTGCCCGGTGCTCGACCATGACTCCCTCACCGTCCGCGTCTGACACGTACGCCAGGCTGTCGAGGCGGGGGGCGTGCCCGGCGTTCAGGGGCTCCTCTTCGAGCCCGTCTTCGAGCCCGTCTTCGAGCGCCAGCCAGACGACCTCCTCGTTGCCGCGCAACTGGCGGCAGATGCCGGCCCTGGCGGCGGCGAGCCGCACACCGTAGCGGCGCAGGAGCGCGCGCAGCCGCTCGCCCGGCATCGCGGGATCGACCGCGAGGCAGCAGGCGCCGGACATCAGCGTACCCAGGACCGCCACGGCCTGCTGCCATCCGCGGTCGAGCGCCAGGGCGACCGGCTGCTCGGGGCGGGCTCCGGCACGCTGCAACCGGCAGGCGAGCTGCTGCGCCCGAGCGAGGAGCTCGCGGTAGGTCATCTGCAGCTCGGGGCTGACGACCGCCGGGCGGTCGGGCCAGGCCAGGGCCTGCGCGACCACCAGCGCGGGAAGGGTCGCAGGCTCCGGCGGGGGGAAGGCCTGGAATCCAGGCTGCCGTTGGGCCAGCTGCACCTCGTGCGCGAGCTCGAAGTGGGCTTCCTGCCAGGTTTCGTCGCTGTCGGCCAGGCGGCGCAGGAGCTGCACGAAGGCATCGCGCAGAGCCGGTACGAAACCGTTGGGAAAGGCACTCGCCACGACTTGCAGCTTGCACTCAAGGCTGTGGTCGAGCCGTTCGTAGATCGTCGGCATCACGAGCAGCTGCGGCGGGTGCCCGCCGACCTCGAGCTGCAGGATCCGGGAGTCGCTCGGTCCCCAGGGAATCTCCGACACATAGCTCGGGTGGATGTATTCGACCAGGCTGTTGAACAGGACCGGCATGAGGGAATGCGTTCCTCCCCCCTGCCGGCGCCGGATCTCGCGCAACACCTCGAAACCCGAAAAGGTGCGGTGCTCGAGCAGCTGCGAGAGCTGGCGCTGTACGCGGCGGGCGCGATCGGTAAAGGAGCCTTCCAGGTCGTCCGCGCTGAAGATGTAGACCGTGTTGAAATTGCCGACGATGCTCCGGATCTCGGGATGGATCGGCGGCCAGTAGGTCCCTTCGAGGCTCAGCGTGAAGCGCGGCTGGCGGCTCCACGCGCGGAGGACCTCGATGAACGCGGCGATCAGCGGGCTCGAGGGCGTCAGTTGGTGACGTGCAGCGCGCTCCTTGAGACGCTGCCAGCCGCCAGCGTCGAGCAAGGGTACGAACTCGGTCTGGAACCGGGTTCGCACCCGCGGGCTCAAGGGTCTGGCGAGCGGCAGCTCAGGGGGCGGCGGCAGCTGCGGGATCCGCTTCAGCCACCAGGCGCGGGAGCGCTGGTAGAGCTCGGTGCTGCGGTGCTGACGGCGGGCGAGCGCATAGTCCCGATAGGTGCACGTCTGAGGCGGCAGAGGCTCCTCGGGATGGTAGAAAACGTGGAACAGGTCGCGCTCCAGCCGCTCGCGGCTCAGGCCGTCGATCAACCAGCAGTCCATCCAGACGTGCAGCAGAGCGCGATCTTCCTCGAGCCGGTGAGCGGTGAGGCCGAACAGCGGCCAGGAGCCGGCCGGCCCCTCGTGATACCGGAAGTGCTCCCGGAGCTCTGCCAACCGCCGTTGAACCTCGGCCGGATCGAGGCCGCGCAGGTCGATCCGTTCGATCCGGGGCGGTGGAGCCTGCGCGAGGTAGCGCTGGTCGCCATCGGGCGACACGATCAGGCGCAGGATGTCGTGGCGGTCGAGCATGCTCGCGAGCGCCTTCTCGAACCTGTCGAGAAAGGCGTCGACGTTCCCCTGCACCTCATATTCGAGGTAGACGTTGGTGCCGGGGGTGGACAGATCGAAATAACCGCTCCGCCCCGCCCAGTAGACCTCCTGGATGTCGGTCAAGGGAAAGGGCAGGAGACGGTCGCCGGGCTGCTGCAGAAGAGAGGGCAGGGCGAGCGTCGGACCGGCAGCCGTGCGGGCCGCGAGACGCCGCAGCAGCAGCTCTTGTTGCTCCGGCGACAGGCCGCTGATCCGGCCGGCCAGCTCAGTCATGGAGCGATTCCTCCTCGTTCGACACCGCCGCATTCGACACCGCCGCCGGAATGGCGAGATGCTGCTTGAGCTCCTCGTCGGAGAGTTGCTCGAGCTCCTCCAGGAGCCCTGTCACCAGACCGGCGTCCAGATCCTCCACCTTCTTCTGCAGGATCGCTCCGGTGAGGGTGGCCACGGTCGGCGTGTCGAACAGCGACTGCACGGTGACGTCGGCACCGAAGGCCTCGCTCAGGCGCGCCGCGATCTGGGTGGCGAGGAGAGAGTGGCCGCCGATTTCGAAGAAGTTGTCGTCGATGCCGACCCGGTCGAGCGACAGGACCTCGGCCCAGATGTTCGCCACGGTCTCCTCGCTCGCATTGCGAGGGGCGGCGAAGGGTTTTTCCAGGGCCGGCCGCAGCCGGTCGGGCGACGGCAGCGCCCGGCGGTCCAACTTGCCGCTGGGGTTGAGCGGGAGAGCGGGCAGCGCCATCCACACCGCCGGGACCATGTAATCAGGCAGGACGTCCTGGAGATGAGCGCGCAGGGAGGAGAGGAGCGCAGGGTCCATCTCGTGCCCATCTCGCCCCTCGTCGCTCTCGGAGAGGACCAGATAGGCGACGAGCTGGTGAGGACCCGCCCCTTCCAGCCGGGAGTCCACGGCAGCTTCCCGGACCGCCGGGTGCCGGGCGAGCTGGGCCTCGATCTCGCCGATCTCGATCCGGTAGCCGCGGATCTTGACTTGCTGATCGATGCGTCCCAGGAAGTCGAGCTGTCCGCCGGGCAGCCAGCGGACCAGGTCTCCCGTGCGGTAGAGGCGTCCCCCCGCGGCGTCCACCGGGAAGGGATCGGGGACAAAGCGTTCGGCCGTGAGGTCGGGACGCGCCTGGTAGCCGCGCGCCAGACCGACGCCGCCGAGGGCCAGCTCCCCGGGGACCCCGACAGGAACGGGCTCGAAGCTCCGGTCGAGCACGAGGGTGCGGGCTCCGGGGATCGGCCGGCCGAGCGGGAGCGTGCCGCTCTCGCGGTCCATCACGGCTCCGGCGCTGCAGACCGTGGCTTCCGTCGGACCGTAGGCGTTGACCAAGCGCCGCCCGGGGCGGCTCCAGCGCCCGATGAGCTCGGGAGGACAGGCCTCGCCCGCGACGATCAACGTCCGCAGGTCGGGAAGCTCCGTCACCGGCAGCACCGCGAGCGAGGAAGGGGGAATGGTCAGGTGCGTGATCCGGCGCTCCGCCAGCAGACGCGCGAGGTCCGGGCCGGGCAGCAGCCGTTCGCCGCTCGCCAGATGGAGCTCGGCGCCGTTGAGAAGGGTGGTCACGATCTCCGCGACCGAGGCATCGAACGAGAAAGCCGCAAACTGGAGAACGCGGTCGCCCGGAGCGACATCGAAGAGGCCGGCCTGGGCGGCGGCCAGGCTGCCGAGGCCTCCATGCGGCACCATGACCCCCTTGGGGCGCCCCGTCGATCCCGAGGTGTAGATGACGTACGCGAGGTTCTCGGGGCCGGCGCCGTCGAGGAGGTCGTCGGTGCTCTGGGCGTCGATCAACCAGGAGTCGAAGTCGAGCCGCACCAGGGACAGCCGGTCCATCCCGGCCGGCAACCGGTCGAGCAACAGATCGGTGGTGACGAGGACTTCGGCGCGAGCATCCTCCACCATGAAACGGAGCCGCTCGGCAGGATAGGAAATGTCGAGCGGGAGGTAGGCTCCCCCCGCCTTCCAGACCGCGAGCAGGGCCACCGCGAGATCCGGCGTGCGGTCCAGGAACAGCGCCACACGGGTTTCAGGCCCCACCCCCCACATGCGCAGGGCGTGGGCCACCTGGTTGGCGCGCTGGTTGAGATCGCGGTAGGTCAGCCGCACGCCGTCGGCGACCACGGCGGCCGCTTCGGGATCTTCCTGAGCGAGCCGCTCGAAGAGCCGGTGAGCGCACGCGCGAACCTGCAGGGCCTCGCCACCGTCGCTCGCGAGGAGCAATTGACGCCTCTGGCCGGCCGTGAGCAGCGGGGCCTCCTCGTAGCGGGTGTCGGGAGACGCCGCCATGGCGGCGAGGGCGGCCAGGCAGGTGTCGGCGATCTGCCGGACCTGATCCGGGTCGAGCAGCGAGGCGTCGTAATCGAAACCGACGCTGATCCGGCCGCTCGCGGCGTTGAAGTTGAAGTTCACCGACAGGGTGAAGCTGGTCTCTTCATGGGCGCTGCCCCCGAGCAGCTGGACGTCCGAAGAGCCGGTGACCCGCTCGAGGACATGGAAGTTGACATAGGTGAAGGCGGTTTCGAAAAGAGGCTGGCCGCCTGCCCGCTGTTGCAGCTCCGCCAGAGGCACGCGGCGGTGCGGGAGCATCCTGGCCTCTGCGCGCAGCACCTCGCGGACCAGTTGGCTCCAGGTCCCTCCCGCCAGCACGAGCCGGAAGGGAACCGCGTTGAGGAAGAGCCCCAGGATACGTTCGCCGTCCTCGGTCTCGGGCCTTCCGTGGGAGACCAAGCCGGTGATGACATCCTTCTCACCGCTCCAGAACGACAGCACCCGCAGAAATGCTGCGGCCAGAACGCTC
>DASUNJ010000538.1:0-3156 GCA_036277235.1 Thermoanaerobaculia bacterium
GATCCGGAGGTCGTCGAGGCGCCCCTGATCCTGCGGAGGGCTGAATGACGAGCGCGTTCCACGACCCGTCGAAACGGCTGTCGCAGCTCGAAGGCGATCTCGCGGAAGGATGGGCAGAGGTGATTCTGGACGATCTCGTGATCCACGCCCTGGGCGGAGAGTGGGGCGTCGCCTGCGAGAGCGATGTCGCCGGCATGCCCGCCGGCTGCGTCAAGGTGAGCGTGGTGCGCGGCACCGAGTTCCGGGACTGGGAAGAGGGCAAGGGCGCCACCGCGGCCGAGCGCGCCGTGAAGCCCTCCAGCCTGGAAAAGCGCCGGCTCCAGGCCGGCGACCTGATCGTCGAGATCTCCGGCGGCGGTCCCGACCAGCCGGTCGGACGCACCCTGCTCGTGGACGAGGAGGCGCTCCGCAACGCCGAGAACCCGTTGATCTGCGGCAACTTCTGCCGCCAGATCCGCCTGCGGCCCGAGGCCGACCCGGCCTACGTGGCCCTGGCGCTGCGCCATCGCTACGAGCGCGGCGACTTCAACATCTGGCAATCGCAGACCACGAACATCCGCAACCTGAACTTCCAGGAGTTCCTGCGCGGCGTGACGCTGCCGTTCCCTCCCCTGGCCGAGCAGCGCCGGATCGCGGTCAAGGCCGGCGAGCTGCTCTCCCAGGCCCGCCACACCCGCAGCCGCCTGACCCGGCTGCCGGGGCTCCTCAAGCGTTTCCGCCAGTCCGTGCTCGCCGACGCCTTCTCGGGCCGTCTCACCGAGGACTGGCGCAAGCGCCGGTCGGACAGCGAGCCCGCCCGCTTCAGCGATGCCACCGAGTGGGAGGTCCCCGAGCCGCTGGAAGTTCCGGACATCCCGGAGAGCTGGACGCTCGTGGCGCTCAACGACCTGGTGAGCCTCGTCCAGTACGGCGCCTCCACGCGGGCCGACGGCGACGCCCGCACCGGCGTGCCCATGCTGCGCATGGCCAACATCCAGGAAGGGCGGACCGACCTCTCGATCCTCAAGTACGCCGACCGCGGCACGCCGGGGTTGAAGGCGTTCTACCTGAGCCCAGGCGACATCCTCTTCAATCGCACGAACAGCCCCGGTCTGGTAGGCAAGGCGGCGGTGTTCGACCAGGAGCTCGAGGCGGTCTTCGCCTCCTACCTGGTGCGGCTGAAGTGCCACGAGGACCGCGTCCTGAGCAGCTTCCTCTGTGCCTGGATCAACTCGCCCTGGGGCCGGCAGTGGGCGCGGACGGTGCGCACGGATTGTGTCAGCCAGTCCAACATCAACTCGTCCAAGCTGCGGCGGATGCCGGTGCCCACCCCGCCGCTGACCGAGCAGAAGGAGATCGTGCGCCGGATCGAGTCGTTCTTCCGCTTCGCCGACGCGGTGGAGGCCAGGGTGCAGGCGGGCACGGCCTTTTCGGAGAGGCTGGCCCATGCGGTGCTGGACAAGGCGCTGCGCGGCGAGCTGGTGCCCACGGAGGCCGAGCTGGCCCGCGAGGAGGGGCGCGCCTACGAGCCGGCCTGGGTTGCCCTCGGCCGTATCAGCTCCCAGCCCCGGCGCAAGGCCCGCGCCGGCCGCCGGGGCCGGCAGCTCTCCTTCCCAGGCGGCCAGGAGCCGCCCCGCCGCGGCGCCGGCTCGCGCAGCCGGCCGGTGCCCGTGTACGATCCGCACCAGATCCTCGTGGCGTTCCGGCAGGCCTGCTGGGGAGCCGGCGCGCTGTCCGAGGACGAGCTGATCCGTCAGGTGGCCGACCGCCTGGGCGTGCCGAGGCTCGGCAAGAACATCCGCGCCCGCCTCAAGGACCACCTGGATCTCGCCGTCGAGCGCCGCATCGTCGTGCGCCGCGGGGAGATGCTGGAAGGTGCCACGCCCACCTTCGCGCGCTACGACGACGATTTCCTGCTGCACGTGCTGCGCTCCTCGATCCTGCGTGCCGGGATCGAGCACGAGACGGCCACGGTCATCCGGAGCTTGGCGAGCCACCTGGGCTACGGCCAGGTGACCGGCGCGGTGCGCAACCGCATGGAGGACGTCTTCCGCTCGGGAGTGCGCCGCGGGCTGCTGGGGATGGGAGAGGGGAAGGTTTGGAGAAGGTGAGCTACTTCAGCCACTCGAACGTCTCGTAGTGCTCGCGGCTCATGCCGAGCCGCTCGTAGACGCGCTGGGCCGGCACATTCCGCCGGTCGACGTAGAGACGGATGCCCATCAGGCCGGGCGAGGCCAGCACCCGCTCGCGCAGATGCTCGTAGAGCCGCCGGTAGATGCCGCTGCCGCGCAGCTCCGGCGGCACGTAGACCGATTGAATCCAGATCACGGTGCCGTTGCGCCAATCGCTCCACTCGTAGGTGGTCAGCAGCGAGCCGACCACCCGTCCATCCGACTCGGCCACCCAGTACTGACCCTTGGCGGGATCGTCGAAGACGGCCTGCACGCCGCGGGTGATCGTAGGGAGGTCGAGCTCCATCCCCTCGGTCTCTCTCGCCATGCGTACCTGAAAGTCGACGATCGTCCCGGAGTCCCCGGGACGCGCTGAGCGGATTTCCACGAGCCTGATTAGAACACGATCTTCCTATAGCGGGCCTCGAGGAACGAGTAGGCGCCGTAGGCGATCAGGCCGAGCGCCACGATCCCCAGCAGCCAGGGGCCGTACGGCTGACTGGCCAGCGTTTCCAGGGCGCCGCCCAGGCCGCGCGCCTCGTTCGGGTCGTACCGGAGCCCCGCCTGAACCAGGAACCAGCCGCTCACCAGGAACGCGATTCCCCGAGCCGCCAGGCCCACTTGGCCAGTGTGCGTTGCCAGCCGCGCCTCGTCCGCATTCATCTCTTCCAGCTTGAGCCGCTTGCGGAATTTCTTCGTATACGCCTCGTAGAGCTGGTAGAGCGCCGAGACAATCACCGCGATGCCGGCCAGGATCACCAGCCAACGGCCGAAGGGCTTGTCCATCAGGACCGCCGCGGTCTCCTGGCTCCCGCTGTCGGAAGCGCCGCCGCCGCCCGAGGCCATCCGCGCCGCCAGCAGCGCGAGCCCCGAATAGCCGATGCCGCTCGCCAGCATCGATCCCCGCTTCGCCAGCCCCTTGGGATCGCTCCCCTTGTTCTCCGGATCGAGGACCGCCTGCACGAAGCGCCAGAGCGCGTAGCCGAGAAGCCCGATCGCCACCAGG
>DASUNJ010000539.1:0-5234 GCA_036277235.1 Thermoanaerobaculia bacterium
GGTCTTGCCGCCGCCGCCGCCGAAGCCGCCGCCGAAGCCGCCGGTGTCGTAGCCACCGCCGCCGAAGCCACCGCCGTCACGATCGCCGCCGCCGAAGCCGCCACCGCCGCGGTAGCCGCCCCCGCCACCGCCGGCGTAACCGCCGCCGCCACCGCCGCCGGCATAACCGCCGCCGCCGCCCCCGGCGTAGCCACCGCCGCCGTAGCCACCGCCGCGCGGAGCGCCGTAGCCGCCACCGCCGCCGCCCGGGACGCGATCCCGCGCCTCGTTCACGTTCAGGTTACGGCCCTGGAAGCTGAACCCGTTGAACTTCTCGATGGCGAGCTTGGCTTCCTCCTCGGTGCTCATCTCCACGAACCCGAAGCCGCGCGAGCGTCCGGTGACCCGGTCCATCATCACCGTCGCCGAGTCGCACGTGCCCCCTTCCGCAAACAACGTGCGGAGGTCATCGCTCGTGGTCGCGAAGTTGAGGTTTCCGACGAAAAGCTTCCTGCCCATCAGTCTGTCGCTCCTTCGGCGCTCTGGCCGTTTGTCTTGTACCGGCGCTGCCCACCGGCGGGGGTAGTAACTTTCAATATAACAGAGTGCTCCGGGCTCACCAAAACGGCCTGTCCTTCCATCCGTCAGGGACACGTGGCGAACGCGCCGGTGTCCGTCACCGCATCCGCCGAGACGCCCTGCGGGTTGAAGTACGTCTTGACCTTCCCGTTCTGGGTGTCCGTCACGGTGAGGATGAACTGCACGTCGGTCGTGGCCGCGAAGAACACCCAGTAGTTGTTGGTCACGCCGCAGCCGTTGAGCACCTTGACCAACATCTCCCAGTTGTTCTCGTTGAAGAACCAGAGCAGGGCCGAGTCGTCGGAGGCGACCGGCACCGCGGTGCCCAGTCCCTCGTCACCGGCGGTCTTCCATGCGACCTGGACCCGGAAACGTCCGCCGTTGAGGCAGACCGTGTGCGCGTCCGCGACGCAGGGCCCGAGCGCGCCGTTGGTGGAGACGCCCGCCTCGTTGGAGTACGGGGACCCGCCCGCGGCGTTCTCCGCCTGCACCCGGAAGACGTAGGCGGTGGCGGGAGCGAGACCGGTGACCGTGGTGCTGGTGGTGTTCGCCGGCAGCGCCTTGACCTCGGCGAAGACGCCGTCCAGGGTGCGCATCTCCACCACGAAGCCGGTCTCGTCGCTCGCGTTGTCGGTCCAGGAGAGGCTGATCTCGGTCGTCGAGACGGCCGTGGCCGTGAGGTTGGTCGGCGCGGCGGGCGCCGGGTTGAGCTCGTAGAGGGCGCGCAGGCCGGCCTGGTCGTCCGGGCTGAGCGCGCCGCCGCGGCCGTCGTCGTGGATGAAGGCGCGCATGAGAGCCTCGTCCAAGCCGGCGTTGTCGCCGCAGTCGGGGCTGTCGCTGTCGCCGCAGGAGTGGTTGAGGCCGAGCGTGTGCCCGAGCTCGTGGCCGAACAGCTCCGCCGCCGCCTTGGAGGCGTTCGGGCTGCCGTTGAAGAAGCAGGTCAAGCCGTCGTTGATCACCACGTCGGCGTTGGCGATGCGGTGGTACTGCTTGCCCTGGAAGCCGGTCGTATCCGGGAAGTACCAGGGGCCGCCATAGGCGAGCACGCCGCCGGAGGAGCAGCTGAACGTGGGCAGCTCGCCGTTCGGGTCGTTGAAGACGATCGAGTTGATGCCGTCGTACTCGATGAGGCCGCTCTTGTCGTTGGTCTTGCCGGCATAGCGGTAGTCCACCGGGGTCTGGGACTCGTCGTTCCAGGCCTTGAGGGCGGCCTGGAAGTCGGCGTAGCCGCCGCCCGGGATGCCCTGCTGGCCGGTCCTGTAGGCCGACCACCTCACGTTGCCCGCGTTGTCGAACTCGAACCAGCGGAGGTTGCTCCCGGTGTCGGGGTCCTCGAAGAGCCGGAACTCGCCGATGGCCCGGCGGAGCCCGCCGTCCGCGTCCGCGACGTAGTAGTCGGCGGAGCGGGCGGATTTGGCGCCGGCGTGGGCGCGGTCCGCGACCCAGCGGGCGAAGCCGTCGAAATCGCGCAGCCGGTCGCTGCCCGGCGCGGCCTCGACACCTGCCGCGGTCTTGCGGACCTCGCGCGCCTCGGCGAGGTCGCGCACCGCCAGCCGGTGGCCGCCCGCCTCGACCTCGCGGAACGCGCCGAGGAGCAGGTGCACGATCCGCCAGGCGCCGCCGCCGGCCGGCTCAAGGAACAGGAGCGCCCGCTCGCCGGAGCGCAGGCGCGGCATGCCGTAGACCTTGAGGCTCATGCCGTCGCGGCCCCTGCCCCCCGGCGTGCGGACGACGGCCGTACCCCCGGGGATCTCGCCCTTGAGCGCCTCTTCGACCTGGATCACGTACTCGGTCATTGCACTCGGACCGCCGCCCTGGCGCAGGCCGGCGGCGCGGTCTTCCGAAACCACCCGCACGACCGCGGCGACCGGAGCGGCGTCGACCAGGGCCTCGTCCGGCACCATGACGTAGCTCGTCGCCGCCAGCGGGGCCGTCCCCGCGGCCAGAACCAGAGCCAGGATCGCAGGCAGGGCCCGCAGGGAAATGCTTCGCATGCTCATGCCATATCTCTCCGAGTGTGTGTCCGCCGGGCGAGCGCAGAGGTCCTACGAGGGGATCGAGGACGGAACGGGGACTCCTGGGCCTGGGCGCGACTTCATTCCAACTGGTTCTTTCAGAACCGCCATTGTACACCGGACCGGCTCGATCTCATGCATGCCGGACGATGCATGTTAGGATGGGGCCGCTCCACCCCCGAGGAGAATCGATGTCGCACCGCGTGCCCTCCATCGTCCGCCGTTCGTTCGGCGTCCTTGGTGTCCTCAGCGTCCTGGGTGTCCTTTCCGGAGCCCCGGCCTTCGCCACCGAGCCCTGGGAAGCTCCGGCTTTCTCCGCCGATCCGGCCGCGCTTGTCCGCGCCGCCTCCGCGCTCCCCAATGAAAGCGGGGAGTCGATCGACGTCCTCCTCCTGGAGACGGTGCGCTCCTTCGACGCGGCCGGCCGCGAGACCTACACGCAGCGTTTCGTCTACCGCTTCACCGACGAACAGGCCCACGAGAGCTGGTCGGCCCTCGAGCACTCCTGGTCTCCCTGGCACCAGGAGCGCCCCCGGATTCGCGCCCGGGTGATCACGCCGGACGGCGCCGAGCACCTGCTCGATCCGGCCACGATCGCCGAGAACGGCGAGGCCGCCGGGTCGGCCGACATGTTCGAGGACGGCCGGGTGCTGCGCGCGCCGCTGCCGGCCATCGGCCCGGGCGCCCTCGTGGAGCAGGAGGTGACCGTCCGCGAGACCGCCCCGTTCTTCGAGGGCGGCACGGTCGATTCCTCCTACTTCCAGATCTCCGTGCCCATGCGCCGCGTCCGGCTGGTGCTGGAGGCCCCCGCCGGGCTGCCGCTGCGCTGGATGGCGCGCTCGACGCCCGGCATGCCCGGGCTCTCCCCTCGCGAGGAGAGCTCGAACGGCCGGCGCCGCCTCGTCTTCGAGGCCACCGACGTGCCCTCCTACGGTGAAGCCGAAGCGGGGCTCCCCCCCGAGATACCGCGCTGGACCCATGTCTCCTTCTCCACCGGCAGCTCGTGGTCCGACCTGGCGCGCCGCTACTCGGACATCGTGGACCGCGCCATCCAGGGCTCGAACCTCTCGGCGTTCCTGAAGACGACCAGCTCGGCCGGCTCGCAGGTCGAGACGATCAACCGCCTGCTCTCGCGGCTCGGGCGCGAGGTACGGTACACCGGCGTCGAGCTGGGCGAGGCCGGCGTGATACCCCGCACGCCCTCTGAGACCCTGAAGCGCAAGTTCGGCGACTGCAAGGACAAGGCGGTGCTGCTGACCGCCCTGCTGCGCGCGCTCGACGTCCCCGCCTACGTGGCCCTGCTCAATGCCGGCGACGGGGAGCCGGACGTGGAGGAGTCGCTCCCCGGCCTCGGCGACTTCAATCACGCCATCGTCATGGTGCCGGGGAACCCGGCGGTATGGATCGATCCCACCGATCCCTACGCCCGCGCCGGCGAGCTGCCGGTCCAGGACCAGGGCCGGCTGGCCCTGGTCGCGAGCCCCACGGCCACCAGCCTGGTGCGCACCCCCGAGACCGGCTCCGCGGACAACGGCGAGATCGAGACGCGGGAGATCCATCTGGCCGACCTCGGCGGCGCCCGCGTGGTCGAGACCACCGAGTACCGGGGAGCGCAGGAGCAGGAGCTGCGCGCCGCCTATGCCGACGCCGACCGCGGCGAGCTGCGCACGGCGCTGGAGGAGTACGCGGGCGAGGCCTACCTGGCGCAGGAGCTGACCGATTTCGACTACTCCGATCCGGAAGACCTGGCGCAGCCCTTCCGCCTGCGCCTCGAAATGGCCGGCGCCGCCCGCGGCACCACCGACATCCGCGAGGCGGCCGTGGCCATCTTCCTCTCCTCCTTCGCGGAGCGGCTGCCCGAGGAGCTGACCGCCGATCCGGAAGAAGGCGAGTTGGAAGAGCCCCGCGTGCACGACTACCTCTTCACCCGTCCGATGCAGCTCGAGGTGCGCTACCGCATCGTGCCGCCGGCCGGCTACGTTGCGCGCCCCCTGCCCGCCTACCGGGCGCGCAAGCTCGGCCCCGGCAAGCTGGAAGAGGTCTACACCGCGGGCAAGGACGGCGCCGTCGAGGCCGTCATCAGCTTCGACACCGGCAAGCGGCGGATCAGCCCGGCCGAGTTCCAGGCCCTGCGCGACGGCCTGCGCCAGCTCTACGAAGAGAAGCCGGTCATGGTCACCTTCGACCAGGTGGGCGAGTCGCATCTCGCCGCCGGCCGCATCCGCGAAGCCCTGGACGAGTTCCGGCGCCTGGCGGCGCAGGCGCCGGAAAAGGCCCTGCCGCGGACGCGCATCGCCCGCGCCCTCCTCGCCGGCGGCCTGGGCGCCGCGGCGCGCCAGGAGGCCGAGATGGCCACGAAGCTGGAGCCGGACCTCGCCTACGCCTGGACCACGCTCGGGTGGCTGCGCCAGCACGACGACATCGGCCGGCGCTTCGGCAAGGGCTTCGACCGGGCCGGCGCCATCGCGGCCTACCGCCGGGCCGTGGCACTCCGGCCGGACGCAAGCGAGGCGCGCGGCGACCTGGCCATCCTCCTGGAGCACGACGCCGAGGGCAACCGCTACACCGCCGGCGCCGACCTCGCGGGCGCCATCGAGGAGTACGAGGCCCTGGGGGACGACCTCGAAGGCCTGGGGCTGCCCAACAACCTGGAGATCGCCC
>DASUNJ010000540.1:0-5044 GCA_036277235.1 Thermoanaerobaculia bacterium
GGAGCACCACTACCTCCTTCTGAACAAGCCGAGAGGAGTCATGTCGACCCTCGCCGACCCCGAGGGGCGGCAGACGGTCATGGACTTCATTCCGCCCGTGTTCCACAAGGCCCTGGTGCCGGTGGGCCGCCTCGATTTCCACACCGAGGGGCTGATCCTCCTCACCGACGACGGCGAGTTCGCGCAGCGCGTCGCGCATCCGCGCTACGGCAGCGTCAAGACCTACGAGGTCAAGGTGAAGGGCCGGCCGAGCGAGGCCGCGCTGGACCGGCTGCGCGCCGGCATCCTGCTGGAGGGGAAGAGGACCGCGCCCGCGAAGATCACTCCCCGGCACTCGCCCGTGGCGCACCGCCGGAGACGGGACGACGACGAGGGCGGCGAAAACTCCTGGTGGACCGTCCAGCTCACCGAGGGGCGCACGCGCCAGATCCGCGAGATGTTCCTGCGCATCGGCCATCCGGTCCAGAAGCTGCGCCGGGTGGGCATCGGCCCCCTGCGCGATCCCGACCTGCCGCTCGGCTCCGTGCGCGAGCTGCAGCCGCGCGAAGTCGAGATGCTGCTGCGCAGCTCGCGCGAGAAGGCCAAGGCCAAAAAGCCGGCGAAGAAAACCTCTGTGAAGACGCCGGCTGCCAAAAAGGCACCTGCGAAGAAAGCTCCCGCAAAGAAACCCGCGGCGAGGAAGGCCGCTGCGCAGAAGCGGTCCCCGAAAAAGACCTCTCGATGAGCGAGCCCCTGATCGTCGCCATCGACGGCCCCTCCGGCGTCGGCAAGAGCACCGCGGCCCGCCGGCTCGCGAAACGGCTGGGCGTTCCGTTCCTCGACACCGGGGCCATGTACCGCTCGATCGCCCTGAAGGTCCTGCGTTGCGACCTGGACCCCACAGACCGGGACGCCGTCGAAGCGCTCGCCACCGGCACGGAGGTCGGCCTGGAGCACCGCGACGACGGCAGTTTCGAAGTGCTGCTCGATGGGGAGCCGGTCGAGCCGTTCATCCGCGCGCCCGAGGTGGGGGAGGTGGCGTCGACGATCTCCGCCCATCCCGGCGTGCGCCGCCGCCTGGTCGCGCTCCAGCAGGAGGCGGCCCGCCACTGGGGCGGCGTGCTCGAAGGGCGCGACATCGGCACCCGCGTTTTCCCCGACACGCCGCACAAATTCTTCCTTGATGCCCGTGCCGACGTGCGCGGCCGGCGCCGTTTCGAGGAGCTGCAGGCCGCGGGCCAAGCCCTCACCTACGAGCAGGTGGTGGACGAGATCAACCGCCGCGACCACCGCGACCGCACCCGCGAGGACTCCCCCCTGACCCGCGACAATAGCTATACCTTGGTGGACACCTCCGACCTGGAGATCGACGAGGTGGTCGAAGAGATGTTGCGGGCTATCGAAGTCCGCAGCCGTTCCTGAGCCATCCGGCAACTCTTTTGCAACTGTATGAGGAGGCAGCGGTCCATCCGGGCCGTCCATTCATCGATTTGCAAGGAGGACACCAACATGGGTCTGATCCAATTCGCCAAGAATGTGGGGCGCAAGCTCGGTCTCGGAGACGACGACGACAAGAAGGTCCAGGGCCAGGGTCCGCAGCAGGGGCAGCACGCCGCTCCCAGCCCGCAGCAGGTTCAGGAGCTCCACGACCGGCGTAAGGCCGCCGCGCTCCATAAGCTCGTGGTGGACATGGGCTTCAAGGTCCAGGACCTCGGCGTGCGGGTCGACGGTGACAAGGTCACCCTCACCGGCCAGGCGCCCAGCCAGGAGATCCGCGAGAAGATCGCGCTCCTGGTCGGCAACGTCGAAGGCATCGGCAGCGTCGACGACAACATGAAGGCCACCCAGGCCGCGCCCGAGGCGCAGTACTACGAGGTCAAGTCGGGCGACACCCTGTCCAAGATCGCCAAGCAGTTCTACGGCGATGCCAACAAATACAATCAGATCTTCGAAGCCAACCGTCCCATGCTGAAGGACGCGGACGAGATCTATCCGGGCCAGCGGCTCCGTATCCCGGCCGCCGCGCACGCCAACGCCTGAAGACAGTCACCCAGGCGGCCGGGGGTGCTCCCGGCCGCCTGCGCTATGCTCACGCCGTTGAGCACCGCCTTCGACAAGCTCGCCGCCGAATATGACGACGGATTCACCCGGACCGTTCTGGGCGAACGCCTGCGCCGCGCAGTCTGGCGGCGGCTGGACGCCCTTTTCGTGCCCGGGGACCGCGTCCTCGAGCTGGCCTGCGGCACGGGAGAGGATGCCGTGCACCTGGGCGGGCGTGGCATCCGGGTCCTCGCGACCGACGCCTCGCCGGACATGGTCCGCGTCGCGAGGGAGAAGGTCGAGCGCACGGGACTGACCGGGGTCGACGTCAGGCAGCTCGCCGTCGAGGACCTGGATCGCCTGGACGCGCCGCCCTTCGACGGCGCCCTGTCCAACTTCGGCGGGCTCAACTGCGTAGCCGACCTGCGCGCCGCCGGGCAGACGCTCGCCGCTCGGCTGCGGCCGGGGGCCATCGCGGTGCTCTGCGTCATGGGCCCCGTCGTCCCCTGGGAGTGGGTCTGGTTTCTCGGGCGAGGCAAGGCATTCCGGCGGCTGACCCCAGGCGGGGTGGAGTGGAGGGGCCTCCAAATCCGGTATCCCTCGATCCGAACGCTCCGGCGGGCGCTCTCCCCCTCATTCCGGATGCGGCGCGTGGCCGCCCTTGGCGCGCTGCTGCCTCCTCCCTACGCGGAAACCTGGGCGGCCCGGCATCCAAGGCTCATCGATCGGCTCGACCGCTGGGAACGGCGGCTGGAAACCGTGCCACCCCTTCCATGGCTTGCCGACCACTACCTCATGGAGCTGGAGCGGAGATGAAGGACCGCAAGGACACCAAGGACCTCAACGACCCTGTCCTTGCTGTCCCTGGTGTCCTTGAGGTCCTTTAAGTCCTTTATGTCCTTTACTCTCGCCTGCCCCGTCTGCCGCACCCCCCTGGCAAGCTCGCACTGCCCTGGCTGCAACCGCGATTGGCCCCAAATCGACGGCATCTGGCGTTTCCTGCCTGCGGAGCGGGCCGAGATCTTCGCGCCCTTCCTGCGCGACTACACGCGCATCCGCCACGCCGAGGGGCGCGGCTCGGAAGATCCCGAGCACTATCTCCGGCTGCCCGACTGCGATCCGGCCCATCCCATTGCCTGGCAGTGGCAGATGCGGCGCCGGACCTGGGAGACCTTCCGCCACCGGGTCCTGCCCCGGCTGGGTCCGAGGATCCTGGACCTGGGGGCTGGCGTCGGCTGGCTCAGCCATCGGCTGGCCGGGCTCGGCTACCAGCCCTGCGCGGTAGATGTGAGCGTCGACGACCGCGACGGCCTCGCGGCGGCCCGTCACTATGCTCCGGATTGGCCGCGCCTCCAGGCCGAGCTCGACCGCCTCCCTCTCGCGAATGGCCAGGCCGATGCCGCCATCTTCAACGCCAGCCTCCACTACAGCTCCGACTACGCCGCAACTCTCCGCGAAGCGCAGCGGGTGCTCCGCCCCGGCGGCAGCCTGGTCATCCTGGAATCGCCGATCTACCGCAAGGAAGAGAGCGGGCGCCGCATGGTGGCCGAGCGGCATGCCGACTTCGATCGCCGCTTCGGCACCCGCTCGGACGCCCTGCCCAGCATCGAATACCTCACCTGGGACAGGCTCGACGAGCTGGCCCGCGAGCTCGGCATCCGCTGGCAGCGGTTCCCGACCTGGTACGGCTGGCGGTGGGCGCTCCGCCCCTGGGTGGCGCGCCTGAAGCGGAAAAGAGAGCCGAGCCGCTTCGTGATCCTGGTGGGCTCTTAGCTCTTCACCGCCCGCCGAACGTATCGCAATTGTCCACGTTGCCGGTCTGGAGGCCGGTGTTGAACCATTGGGCGCGCATTTCGGCGGAGCCGTGGGTCCAGGTTTCGGGATTGACCCCGCCCCTGCCCTGACTCTGAATGCGGTCGTCGCCCACGGCGGCGGCGGCATTGAGGGCCTCGTCGGCATCGCCCGGCTGCATGGCGGGCTCGTCGGCTCCGCGCAGCCTCGGGTCCATCGAGTGCGCCCAGATGCCCGCGAAGCAGTCGGCCTGGAGCTCCAACTGGACGGACAGCTCGTTGGCCCGGCCGGGGTTTTGCCCCTGCGCGCGGCGCACCTGGTCGCTCAGGCCCAGCACGTGCTGAACGTGATGGCCGATCTCGTGGGCGATCACATAGGCCTGGGCGAAGTCACCCGGAGCGCCGAAGCGCTCCTGCAGCTCGTTGTAGAACGCGAGGTCGACGTAGACCCTTTCATCCGCGGGACAGTAGAACGGACCCATGGCGGCCTGGGCAGAGCCGCAGCCCGAATCCACGCTGTCGGTGAAGATGGCCAGCTTCGCCCTGCGGTAGGTCTGGCCGGATTCCGCGAAGATCCGTTCCCAGGTCCGCTGGCTGTCGTCCAGGACGGTCGACACGAACTGGATCTGCAGCTCCTCCTCCTCTGAGGTCGGCACGGGAGCCGAGTTATCCGCCGGAGGGACCGGGCCGCCGCCTCCTCCTCCAACCAGGGCGAAGAAGTCCGTCCCGAAGATGGCGCTGAGCAGGCCCAGGATCAGGACGCCCCCGATACCCAGCTTCGCGGCGCCTCCGCCCCGCATTCCCCTCCGGTCTTCCAGATCGGCGCTACGGCCTTTCGGTGTCCATCGCATGTCGCTTCCTCCCGGCGCCCATCCTACCAGGGGGAGGCCCTACTCCAGCGCGGTCGTGAAGGTCGGAGACTGCTTGCGCTCGCCGTCGGGGAAGACGGCGGTGACGCGCCAGTGGAGCTGGGCAGCGGCGGGGAGGTCCGCGAGGGCGCCCGCGGGCACCTGGTACTGCGTGGTGGTGAGACCTTTGGGATCGGCGACGGTGTCCAGCTCGGCGGTGGTGACCAGGAGGTCGTAGGACTCGGCGCCCTCGACCGGTGTCCAGGAGAGCGCGAAGGCCTGCCGGGGACGCGTCTCCCCGGCAAGCGAGCGGATCTCGGTCTCTTCTCCGCGGTATTCGGCCGTCACGACGGGCTTCTGCGTCTGCCGGACGTAGACCCCGCCCAC
>DASUNJ010000541.1:0-5537 GCA_036277235.1 Thermoanaerobaculia bacterium
CAGGGTCGGCCGGTCTGCGGACACGGAAGGGGAGGGCATGGCTACAGTCCCTACGTTTGAGGCCAGGGTCGGCAGGGCGGGCGTGGGGGGCTTCACTGAGCGCTCGGCGCGCTCGAAGTCGATCCGGTAGCGGCGGTCTCCGAAGGCCTCGCTCGCTTCGTCCGTGACCTCGACGTTCACGTCCAGGTCCGGCGGCACCGGGCAGCCGCGCTCGGCGATCCGTTCGCGGATCTCGGCCGGGAGGTCCCAGGCGTCTCCGACCAGGGCTTCGAGCTCGTCCTTCTCCCTGGGGCCGGGAGCGAGGAGTCGGATGCGCAGGCGGTTGAAGGGGAAGACCCGCTTGCCGCCTCCGGCCGAGACGATGCGCGACTCCACCTCGTCGAGCACGGCCCGGCGGATCTCCATCGGCTCCGTGCCCGTGGGCCAGGGGCGGGTCCAGCGACGGACCGCCTCCAACAGCTTGTCCATCTTCGTCATTCTCTCTCCGATCGATCTGATGTTGGGGCAGGTTCCGGAGCCCCGATCAGCCCGAGCTTCGCTGCGGCTTGCACGATCTCGCCGGAGGCCGTCGCCGCCAGCCGGCCGCCATAACCGCCGTGCTCGACGATCACCGCGAAGGCGATCTTCCGGCCGCCGCTGCCATAGGGGGTGAAGCCGATGAACCAGGAGTGCGAGCGCTTGCCCTGCACCTCGGCCGTGCCCGTCTTGCCGGCGATCGGCGGAGAAATTCCGCCCAGGATGCGCGCGGCGGTGCCGTTGGTCACCACCCTCCGCATGGAGCGGGCGAGCAGCGCGGCCGAGTCTCCCGAGAGGATCGGCACCGGCTCCTGCTCCGGCTCGCTCTTGTCGAGCACCCGCCGGCCCTGCGGCATGGAGCCGCCTCTCGCGATGGCCGCGGCCACCCGCGCCATCTGGAACGGCGTCGCGATCACCTGACCCTGGCCGTAGGAGGCCTGGGGCAGCGCGTCCTTGAGCGTCTCCGGCGTGTTGGGCCTCGCCACCGTGATCCCCATCATCTGCGCGGTTTCGAGCAGCGCCTCCGGCCCCACCTCGTAGGTGCCGAGCTGCGCGAAGTAGGCGTTGCACGACTGGCCGATCCCCTTGGCCATGTCGACCTCGCCGTGCGGCGTGTTGACCGTGGGATCGTCCCGGACCGGACGGCCCCAACCGCGCACCCGGTTGCCCACGCGGCCGTCGGGCAGCGGCTGGCAGATGAAGGTTTTCTGCGCCACGGCCGGGTCCTTGCGCAGGGCCGCCATGGCCGTGACCAGCTTGAAGGTCGAGCCGGGAGGATAGATGCCGTAGCGCGCCCGGTCGATCAGCTCCGACTCGTTGCCTTCGACGATCCGGACCGGCATGCGTTCCGGCCAGGGATACGTGGCGCTCGCCAGGACCTCTCCGCTGTCGGCGTCCAGAACGACCGCGGCGGCGCCATGGCCTGCCTGGGCGGAGATCCGCCGCAGGATCTCGGCCGTCCGCATCTGGAGCCGGGCGTCGATGGTCAGCTTGAGATCGCGCTCCCGTTCCAGAATCTTTTTGACTGCCCGGTGCTCCGGCTGCCAGCGGTGGCGGAGAAGAGGGACGATTTCCGTGTAGTCCCGGCGGACCTGCTCCGTGACCGTGCCGTCCGGCTGCTTCACCGACATCAGCTCGGCGAAGTCGTCATACCCCTGCAGGCGGATGCGCGCGTCGCGCTCGGCGTAGGAGGTGTTGCTCGCCCCCCAGTTGACCCGCGTGCGGAGGTCGCCCAGCAGGTGGAACGTCCTGCCGTCGAAGGGGTAGAAGCGCTCAGGTCCTTCACCGGGGCGTCGGGGACGGCCCGGATCGAAGGTGGCGCCCAGCGTGCCGAGCGCAGTTTTGTGTTTTTGCAGCTCCTGCGGGTCGCTGGTGGCGAGCGGCAGGCCGTTGCGGTCGAGGATCGAGCCGCGGGGGATGGTCGCGGCGATGTCCTCCAGCCGCGGGTTGTACTGAAAGCGGCGCAGGCCGTCTCCCTGGAGGGTGAGGGCGCCGCGGGTGACCACCCGGTTCGGCCGGATCATCTGCACCCACGCCGAGCGCAGCACGATCGCCACCCCGGCCGCGGCCAGTCCCATCGCCACCCAGCGGAGGGCCTTGTCGAACTTGACGGTCGCTTCCGCAGTCCCTTCCCTCGGAGCCGGCCGGGCGGAAAGCCCCAGGATGATCCCGAACAGGACGAAGTTGGCCAGCATGGCCGACCGGCCGAAGCTCAGGAACGGGGAGACCACGCCCGAGAGCGGCACCAGCCCCACCACGCCGCCCGCGATGAGCAGGATGTGGAGCGCAGTCAGCACCGAGAGGCCGAGCGCCAGGAAGAAGCCGTAGATGGTGCCCGCCCTCCTCGCAACCCGCAATCCGCGCCAGACCAGGGCGGCGTAGAGCCCGAGCACCGCGATCAGCCCGAGGAAGCCCAGCTCCTCTCCGATCGCGGCGAGGACCATGTCGGTATGGGCCTCCGGCACCCGCCCCGGCTGCCCCAGCCCCAGGCCGGTCCCGGAGAGCGAGCCGCCGGAGAGCGCCCAGAGCGACTGCGCCAGGTGGTCGCCGCCGCGGAAGGAATTGTCCCACGGCGACATCCACATCTGGATGCGGCCGGTGACGGTCCGCGGGACCCCGAGCTGGTAGCCCGCGTAGAAGCCGGCCAGGATCACGAGCGTGCCGAGCACCAGCATCACCGGCCGGCCGCGCGCCACGCAGTAGAGGATCAGGAAGAGGAAGGCGAGCACCAGAGCCGGCCCGAGATCGCGCTGCAGGAAGAAGAAGGCCAGCACCGCGCCCATGGCGAGCACCGGCGGCAGCGCGTACTCCAGCTTCGGGAGCCCGAGCTTGGAAAGGAACCCGGGCAGCCGGCGCTCCGGCAGCTCGCGCAGGAACTCCCAGCGGTCGAAGAAATAGGCGGCCAGGAAGAGGACGATCAGGATCTTGACCGCCTCGACCGGCTGGAACCCGAAGAGGTTCACCTTGGCGTCGCTGCCCCCCGGGCCGCTGCCGAAGAGAATCAGCAGGACCGACAGGCCGAGCGCCGCGACCAGCGGCAGGAAGGTCATGCGCCGGATCGGCGACCGTTCCCAGTCCACCTGGCTGCCGGCGAGAAGCAGCAGGCAGCCGGCGAGCACTCCTTGGGCGAAGGGCCGGTAGAGGGTGAGATCGCGCAGGGGATCGCGGACGCTCACCATCACCATGAGCCCGACGCCGGTGAGCACCAGGAGCATGGGAAGGATCAGCTCGTCGCCTGGAAACCGCCGGACGCGCCAGGCCACGTGGACGAGCAGGAAGCCGGCGAGCATCGCCACGGCCCAGAGCCAGAGCGACGAGCGGAACTGGCGCGGGCTGCGGACGATCAGGTGGGGCTTCAGCTCGCGCAGCTCGGCGAGGGTGAGGAGGCGGACAGTCAGCTCCTCGGATGTCACGGAGCCGCGCAGGCCCTCCAGGCGCTCGCGGAGGCGGGGCAGCCGCCGTTCGCTCTCGATCTCGGCGGCGGGCACGCGGATCTTGGCCAGCTCGCCCACGTTGGGCACCGGCTCTTCCTGGGTGCGGCGCCAGATGCGGCGGGCGATGAAGGTGCGCTCGGCCGGCTCGGTGACGAAGCCGAGGAAGGGCAGGAGGTCCTCGGGCTGGCGCAGATCGTTGAGGTTGAGCACGTCGCCGCTGGCAAGGCCCTTTTCCACGTCGGCCAGGGGTTTGGACACGGCGAGATAGACGAGGAGGAGGCCGAGGAGGACCACGGCGAGGCCGCCGCCCAGCAGCGCCATCTCCTGGTTCCGGGCCGCGGGCCGGAGCCCGGGGACGGCATGGCCGGCCGGCTGGCGCTGCCGGCGCTCGGCGGCGGTGCTGCGGGTCACAGCCATGCAGGGGTTCCTCTAACCATCGGGTCCTTGCCTTCCCTCCTCGACGACGATCCCGAAGAGCTCATCGAGGAAGCCGGGCGTCTCCAGGACGCGGAGCCGCGTCTGGACCTGGTCGAGGCGGTCGTGGGCCCTGGCGCGGTTGGTCTTGACGTCGGCATAGCCCGTGGCATCGTCATAGAAGTTGATGGCCTGGAGGAGGTTGTCGCGCGTCCTCTCCAGCAGGTCGGTCTCGGCGTCGGTGCCGCGCGCCTTCTGAGCCCTTGCCCAGAGATCCTCGGCGCGCATGCGGTAGCCGTCGCCCTCCATGGTGCGCTCGCGCTTGCCGAGGCGGTAGCCGCGCTTCTCCAGCTCCACCAGCGATTTCTGGAGCTGGTCCAGGTCGGGCCGCTCGTAGGCGTAGACGCGGGCCAGGCCCAGGTAGGGGTCGGGCCAGTCCTTGTCGCGGCGGGCGGCCTCGCGGAAGCCCGCGATGGCGGCGTCGACCTTCTGGCTCGACGCCGGCCTGTCGCCGTTCTGCTTCAGCGTCTGCGACTCGATCCGGTCCAGGTGCGCCTTGGCGTAGTACATCTTGGCGCGCACCTTCCGGTCGAGGTAGTTCAGCTCGACCGCGCCCTTGAGATGGTCGTAGGCCTTCTGCCAGCCGCGCTCGCGGGTGCTCGGGAAGTCGCCGTGATAGCCCTCGATGAGCCGGTCGGCCGAGGTCACCAGCGCTTCCCGCAGCTCGTCGCGGACCTTGCCCATGGAGGGGTTGAACATCCCCAGCCAGGAGACCTTCCGGTAATTCTCGAGGATCGGCAGCAGCTCCGGATCGGTGTCGGTCGCGAGGGCGCGCTGGAGCTCCTCCGCTTCGCCCTGGATCCAGAACTGGGACGCTCCAAAGGCGATCAGCAGCGCGCCGGCCAGGGCGAGCCACCGCTTCCGCCGTCTGGGCTTCGCCGCAACCTCGGGCTGCGGACCCGGGACCGAGGCGAGCTGATCTTCGATCGGCAGCGGAGGAGGGGGAGGGGTGGCCACCGCGGGCTCGTAGGTCCGGCGCGTGGCATCCAGGCCGGGCTCGATGGGCCGATCCGTCCGTCGTGTTTCGCCCGCATGCGAGTCGTCCAGCGGACGGGTGGTCCGGCGGGTCGCGTTGAGGTCGTCCCGAGCCGGCTCCTCCAAGAGAGGGGGCTCGATTACGGGCCGGCCGTCGCGCCAGGCTTCGAGGTCGGCCCGCAGCGCCGTCGCGCTGGCATAGCGCTGCTCGGGATTGAAGGCGAGCGCCCGGCAGAGGAGCTTCTTGAGACCCGGCGAAACTCCCTCGGGCAGGGGGACGGGGGGCTCGCCGTGGCGGATGCGCCTCTCCAGCTCCTCGGGATCCTGGCCGGACCACGGCGGATAGGCGGAGACCATCAGGTAGAGGATCACGCCCACGGCCCAGAGGTCGGACTGGGCGTCGAGCCGGCCCGAGTTCAGGCGCTCGGGCGGCGTGTAGGGGAGGCTCCCGAAGAGGTTGTGCGTGAAGCGCCGGGTCTGGGAGAGGTGCTTGGCGATGCCGAAGTCCAGCACGCGCACGCGCTCCCCGTCGCCGTCCTGGATGCGCGCTTGAATGCGAATATTCTCGGGCTTGAGGTCGCCATGGACGATGCCCCGGCGGCCTTCGGTCGTGAGCTCGTGGAACACCTCCAGCATCTC
>DASUNJ010000542.1:0-3500 GCA_036277235.1 Thermoanaerobaculia bacterium
CACAGCGCGAGCATCAGTCGGACCATGGGCGTCAAACCTCCTCGTCTCTTGGACACGCGATAACCGCCTCGGGAAAACCCATGGTACAACGTCGGGCATGATGAAGATCGCGATCCTGGGCGTGGGCGGGGTCGGCGGCTATTACGGCGGCATGCTCGCCCGCGCCGGTCATTCCGTTTCCATGCTCGCCCGGGGAGCGCACCTCGACGCGCTGCGCGAGCGGGGCCTGGAGGTCCGCACGCCCGAGGGGAGCTGGACCGTCCAGGTGCGGGCGGCGGGCGACCCGGCGGAGCTCGGTTCGGCCGATCTCGCCATCGTGGCCGTCAAGAGCTACTCGCTGGAAGAGATCGCGCCCGCGGCCCGGCTCCTCGCCGAGGCGGGCGCGGACGTGCTGCCGCTCCTCAACGGCGTGGAGGCGGCCGACCGGCTCGTGCGGAGCGGCGTGCCGGACGAGCGCGTGCTGGGCGGAATCGCCGAGATCAGCGCCGCCCGTATCGGCCCCGGGGTCGTGGAGCGCCGCAGCCCGTTCCAGCGCGTGGTCGTCGGGGAAAGGCCCGAAGGGCTCTCCGAGAGGGCCGAGCGGATCGCCGCGGCCTTCCGCGAGACCGGCGTGGAAGCCCGCGCGTCCGCCGACATCACGGCCGACCTCTGGCGCAAGCTCGCCTTCATCGCCACCATGGCCGCAGGGTGCGGCCTGTCGCGCGGGCCGGTCGGCCTCATCCGCAACAAGCCGCTGGGGCGCGCCGTTCTGGAGCGGGCGGTGCGCGAGGCGCTCGCGGTCGGCCGCGCGCTCGGCGTGAGGCTCGGGGAGGAGGACGCGGCACTGATTCTGGGGTTCGTCGAGTCCCTGGGTCCCACCCTCAAGCCGAGCTTCCTGCTCGACCTGGAGTCGGGCCGGCCGACCGAGATCGACGACCTCAGCGGCGCAATTTCCCGTTTGGGCCGGCAGGCCGGCGTCGACACGCCGGTCCACGACGTGGCCACCGCCGTGCTCGGCTGAGCGCTACGGCAGGTTCTCGGCGAGACGGACGACGAACCGCCGGTGCTCGGCGTCGATCTTGTCGAGCTGGCGCACGCACTCCTCCCGCGACGCCAGCAGGCAGGAGCGCTCGAGCTGCTCGCAGAGCCGGGGCAGGCTCTGCGCGCCGAGGAGCGAGCTCGTCCCCTTGAGCCCGTGCGCGCGGGCTTTGAGCAAGGCGCGGTCGCCGCGCTCCAGGGCCGTGCGGAGGTCTTCCAGGTAAGGCTGGCTGCGGAACTGCTCGACGAGCCCGGCCACGAAACCGGGTCCGGAGTCCTTGCACATGGCGCGCAGCGATTCGAGCTGCCGCTGGTTGAGCGCAGCCTCAAGGGGCTCGGCAGGGATCGGAGGTAGGGGCCCGCTCTCGGAGCCCGGCCATCCTCCATCACTCGCGCCATTCCCGCTGACACCGAGCCAGCGCTCGAGCTTGCCTTGGAGCTCCTCGCCCCGGAACGGCTTCGTGATGTAGTCGTTCATCCCCACCGCCAGGCACCTGTCGAGCTCCTCCTTGATCGCGTGCGCCGTCAGCGCGACGATCGGGACCTGGCCCGTCCTGCCCGGGAGCCGGCGGATGCGCTCGGTCGCTTCGTAGCCATCGAGGTGCGGCATCTGACAGTCCATCAGCACGAGGTCGTAATCCTCGATCGCGAGCGCCTCCAGCGCCTCCAGGCCGTTGCCGACCGCGGTGACACGGTAGCCTAGGTGCTTGAGATGCTCGGTGATGACGACCTGGTTGATCGGGTTGTCCTCCACCGTCAGGATGCGCGCATTGGCCGGCCTGTGCGCGGCGCTCTTGGCCTTCTCCGGCGGCGCGCCGGGCGCGAGAGGCACCCGGATCCAGAAGGTCGAGCCCCTCCCCGGCGCGCTCTCGAAGCCGATCTCGCCACCCATGGCCTCGACGATCCGCTTGCTGATGGCGAGGCCGAGGCCGGTGCCCCCGAAGCGCCGCGACGTCGAGCCGTCTCCCTGCGAGAACAGCTCGAAGAGCCGGCCCTGGGCTTCTTGAGGGATGCCGATCCCCGTGTCCCGTATCTGCACGCGGATGCGCCCGTCCGCGGCCGTGTCCGCGTGCACGGTCACCGAGCCGCCCTCCGTGAACTTGACCGCGTTGCCCACCAGGTTCATCAGCACCTGGCGCAGCCGGCCCGGATCGCCGCGCACCCAGCCGGGCAGATCGTCCGTGACGGCGAGCTCCAGTGTGGTCCCCTTCGCCATGGCGCCCAGCCGCAGGATCTCGACCACCTCGCCGAGCGTCGCCCGCAGGTCGAACGGCACGTCCTCGAACAGGAGCTTGCCCGCCTCGATCTTCGAGAAGTCGAGGATGTCGTCGATCACCCGCAGGAGCGCTCCGGTCGACGACTGGATGAGCCGCGCGTACTGGCTCTGGCGCTCGTCCAGGTCGGTGGCGAGCAGCAGGTCCGAGAGGCCGATGACCCCGGCCATCGGGGTGCGGATCTCGTGGCTCATGTTGGCGAGGAACTGGGCCTTGGCGCGGGCGGTGCGCTCGGCGGCCTCCTTGGCGAGGCGCAACGCCTCGGCGCGCCGGCGCTCGGTCACGTCGCGGTTGATGCTGATGATCGCGGGCCGGCCCTCGTACTCGACCGTCGCGGCGTTGATCTCCAGGAACATCCGGCTGCCGTCCTTGCGGTACTGGACGGACTCGAAGTTGTGGTAGACGCCCCCGTCCAGGGTCGCCAGGATCTGCTGCTGCCCCCGCGGCACGTCGATCGAAATCGAAGCCAGGCTGATCTGCAGGAACTCGTCGCGCGTGAAGCCATAGATCTCGCACGCCCGGCGGTTGACGTTCACGACCTGCTCGTCCTCGGGACGGAAGACGATGATCGGGTCGTGGGCGTTCTCGAAGATCTGCCGGTAGTCGCGGCTCGTCCGCTCCAAAGCCCGCGTGCGCTCCGCCACCAGGGCCTCGAGCTCGGCGCGGGCCTGCTGCACCTGCACGTGGGCACGCTCGAGCTCGTACCGCTTGCCCAGGCCCGTCAAGCGCTCCTGGTGCTGCTGCCAGCCGATCCACAGCAGGAAGCAGGTCGTCATGCCGTTCGACCAGGCGAGCCAGAGCGCCGACGGGTCGGTCCCCCCCAACCGCGCCAGTGCGACCGTCGGCGGAACCCCCAGCAGCAGGATGTAAGTCCAGACGACCGGCAGGGAGTGGTGGTACGTGGCGATCGACCAGGCCGCGATGCCCAGGGTCGCGGCCTGGGCGAAGACCATGCCCGGAGTCAGGCCCTTGGCTACCGCGAAATACCAGAGGAGGCCACTATACAGAGCGCCGACGGTCAGCGCGCCGCCGAAGAAGCCTGCCTGCCAGAGCCGCGGAGCCCGGGAGTAGATGGAATCGAAGCGCCGGACGAGGATCAGCCGGCCGAGCCCCACCAGCGTGGCGTACGCCAGGATCGCCGTGAACGCTGCCGGGGAGGTCCTGTGCAGTTCCGCGCCGATCCCGAGGATGGCAATTGCCGGCGGGAAC
>DASUNJ010000543.1:0-9471 GCA_036277235.1 Thermoanaerobaculia bacterium
CAATGGATTCCATGAATTAGAACCCCAGGCCCTTCTTGCGCGCTAACACACCGTCGACCCAGCGCTTCTCGTCCGTCGATGGGGGGTAGAGCGCGGAGAAAGCCTGGGCAAGTCGCCAAAAGCGGTCGTCGCGGCCGACACCATCGTCGACCAGGAAACGTTTGAGCGCTTCGCCGCGTCCCGTTCCGAAGAGGATCATGGACTGGTGAACCCGGTCCAGGACGGTTTGGCCCTTCTGCGGTGCTCCAGTATTGCTCCATCCACCGCTCTCCTCCGCCTCCTCTAGATCGGCGATGAATCCCATGGAGAGCTGGCCGCTCTTGTTCTTCGCCTTGCGGCCCGTTGGCGTGGCTGTTTCTCCCTTCTGAAACAGCGCACGAGTTCGCTCTACGACAGGCAGAAGGCGCGCGCTTGAGCCCTTCACCTCGACGAGCGACGTCAACTGCTCAAGATGAGCCCCAAGACCCTGCGCAATTTTTCGGGCGGCGTCGTATTCCAGTACAAAACCGCTAACCTTGCGCTTACCGGCGTCCTCATCGTCGTCGCCAGCTTCATCGTCCTCGCCATTAGTGGCGGCATTGCCGGTTGCTCCAGCCGAGAGCGTCCACAGCCACATTGCCGTGAGGCGGGCGTCTTCTTCAAATCCTGTCGCGTCCGCTCCCGTGAAAATCATGGTCAACGCTTCCTTGGCGACGGCAGCCCAGACTTGCTCCAAATACTCCTTGAGGTTGACGTCCTCGCCACTGGATTTCTCCACGCGCGAGTAGCTAGAGAAAATCTCCAAGGCCGGGCCGAGACAAGCAAAGATGGCGTCCGCGCCCACGACGCCCTCCTCAGCCAAGCGCGGCATCCATTCGTGGATGCGGCGGGGCAACTCCTTCAACACGTCGCGCCAATCGCCAATTTCGTCCGTTGGCACCGAGCCGTCGGGATTCTCGCGCGGGCGGCAGACGAGATGGACAGAGGATGCAAGTCGCGCTTGGCCTTGTGCTGAAACCCGCGCTTCCATTTCCGTGTCAATCGGCCATGAACCGGTGATAATCCAACCGGCATCCACAACGGCTTTCAAAATCGCTTCCCAACTCGCCGTCGTCTTACTGGCGAAAACGATGGTGCCAACCCCGTCAGGTCGGATTACCCGCCTACCTTCTGCAAACGCCTTTGCCAATTCTCGTTCATAGAAGATGATGTCGTGCGTCGAATTGCTTAGCTCGTGCGGGCGGTCCACAACGATTTCCGGGTCCTTTGGAACTAGGGGTTCTCTAAAAAGGTCTGCGTGAACATCGAAAAGGCTGCGCCGCAACCAAACATAAAAAAAGTCGGACAGATATGCGTAGGGAACTGCGTCATAGTACGGAGGGTCTGTAATGAAGGCATTGGCCGAGTCACTCGGGAGAACGTGTTCTGTAGCGGATGCCTGAATCGCCTGCCCGGTATCTTCGCGAAGCAAAACTGCTGAAATAATTGATTGGGCTGTTCGCTCGACCATGCTTGACCAAGAGCCACTCGATTCCGATGTGGAGACTGCCTCTGCGAAATCCCACAGCATCGGAATCGCTTGTCGCGCCATCATCTGGACGGGGCATTCTGCGTCCGGTTTCCAGCGGCAGAGACTGTTGTTGAAATCGGCCTCCTTGCTAACAATGAGCGCGAGAAGCGTTCGACAAGCCTCCGAGAACGCGGGCTCTCCCTTCGAGTCGAGTTGCCGGCCGACATCACGAGCCAAGCGGGTAAAGGTTGTCAGTGTTAGAGCTTGCCGCGTTGTCTGGAAATCACTCCAGTTCGTCAAGCCATAAATCATAGCCCATGTGTGGCGGATGCCTCGTAGATCGAGTTTCTCATCAGGCAGAAAACTTATAGGGCCTGTGTAAGTTTTTGCTCTTTCAGTTAAGGCCAGAGCCGCGCGGCGGATAACTTCCAGATCAACCTTGGTCGGTATCCTATAGAAGCGCCCCTGTTCCGAGGCGCGCGTAGCTACTACACATGTGAGCTGCGCGTCGTTAGCACCGCCACGCCGAGCCTTGAGTTGTTCGCGCACGCGGCCTACCGGTGTCGTGTAGCTACAGCAAGGACACGTTGCCGAACCACGCTTCACCGTGCCGTCGAATTTCGGGTCGATGATTATTTTATTGGGGTCGTCTTGGTTCACCCAGCCACCGGGTTGCTTGACGATGATTTCAAAGGCTGTGCGCTTGGCCCTCTTGTTCGGTACAAGTTGCAAGGCAATGGAGCGTGTGGCTTTCTTGGCGAGCCAGAGCGAGCGGATGAGCGGCACTTCTGCGCCGCAGCCGGGTCCTTCGCATTGAATCGTTCGCGCCCAGAGGTAGGCGATTGGCGTCGCGCCGTCTGCGTCCGTGGGATAGAATTCTGCCAGTTCCTTTTCAGCTTCGCGTTTGATCCACTCGCCCCATTTGCGGACTTCCTCAGCAAGGCGCTGGCCGTATTTGGGGATGTATTCGAGGACGACTTTGTTAAGCAGTACCGCCACAGGATTGAGGTCGCTGGCAAAGGCATCCGCTCCCACACGCAAGGCTTCGAGTGGTATGGAGCCGCCGCCGGCAAATGGGTCCACGACGAGCGGGCGGGTGCCCGGCCCACCGCCCAGTGCCTCGTGCGCGGCTTGGGTGACCGCGCGGCTGGTGTCAAGATATTCATTGACGGTGGAGTTGTCCCAATTGGAAAAGTCGGCAATGAAGTCGAGGAGGGCCGAGCGCAACTCTCCGACATCGTCGAAGAGGGCAGGGTTTTTCCGGGCCCTTTCGAACCGCTTACGACTTTCCTCGCTGAGTAACATCTGGCGTTCGTGAGGAGCCCATGCCAGCATCTGCTCACGGGCCGTCTTGATAAATGCATGTGGGCATTTTTGGTCAGCGGGGTCCGGCCACAACGCCGCGCAGATCACCGCCCTGCATGCCGCTAGGGGCCGCCGTGCCCACCAGATGTGAAGAGTTGAGATATGCCCGTGCCGAATAGATTTCTCCTGCCGAGCGTGCGCAGAAATTCGCCTGATCGGCAGGTCAACCTCGATCAGCCGTTTTGGGTAGACCAGAGGCTTGCTCATTGCTAATCGGCTCCTAGAATCGCATCTGGTCCAACGTGGTAGTGCGCGACCTGCACGACCGGTTGCCAACCGAGGCGCACGGGGTCTTGAATGAGGTGCAGCTCCGGCTTCGTCCCGCAGTTGAACACGACATATAGCCAGTAGTCATTTTTCAAACGATCTGATGTCTTGTACTCGTTGTCACTCAGGGCCACCTCGCCAACGGCAGCGCGACCCTTCACCTCAATGAATCGCACGTCGGTGAAGGTCTTGGCGTCGTGCGGGTGCGGCTTGCGCGAGATGAGGTCGAAGCCGCGGTTGTCCTTCTCGACGCTCTCCACCACCCAACCGCGATCGGTCTCGTGGCGGATCGCCTCCTGGACAGCAATCCGCTCGATCTCTTCGTCGCGAACCATGGGCGCAATACCTGGAGATGTTCGCTGGGGGTGCGGCAGCACCCAGGCGCAGCCGAGGTGCTCGATATCGCCGATGGCAAGGTGGCGCTCCATCGCCAGCTCCGCGCGCCGCCCTTCGAGACGGTTATTCAGCTCGTCGAGGTGGGCCTCCGCCTGGGCGATGTTGCCCTCGAGGCCGGGGATGTTCTCGCCCTCGATGCGCCGGTTAGCCAGGTCGGCGAGCGACATGTTGGAGCGGTGGATGAGCTCGCCCAGAGAGATCTCAAGATGCCGTGCGATGGTCTCCACCTCCTTTGCACGCTGGGCGGCGATCTCCGAGAGGAATGGATTGAGCGCCTTCTCGAAAAGGGCCTGCTCCACACGTGCGCGGTCGGGCATATGGCCGTTGCTCGGAACTGCTGTGCCGACCGGTGCGAAGGCCAGCTCGGCCAGGTACGTGGGTTGGCGGACGGTGAGCACGCCGGGCTCGTCAGCCTGGACGATAAAGAGGCGGCGGCTGACGGTGTTACCGCGGCCATCCTTCACTGACGCTCCGAAGGCATCGAGGCGGGCGGGCGCCTTGGCCTGGAGATCGTAGAAGACCGCGCCGCGCTTGAGGTCATCGCGAACCTGCTCGGCGACGTCCTCACGCACCGCCTCGAACAGCGGATGGCCGGGTGTCACCCATTCCAGCGTCGGATCGGCCGGTAGCAATGTCTTGTCGAACACGACCTTTTGGTACTCGCGGCCGAGCCGGCCGAAGCGCGGCTCGAGACGCTCGCCGACGGGCTGAAGGGTGCGCGGCAGCTTTCCGACGCGGTAGACGTGTCCGTCCTTCTGGATCGGCTTCGGGTGCACGCCGGCGATGGGGCCGGCGGCGACGAAGAAGTCCTCGATCACCTCGGGGATGAGGCGGCGCTCGCGCGCCTCGGCCGACTTTCCGAGGAGCGCACCAAGATTCAGCTCGCGTTTCGCCAGGCCCTCCAGGGTCGACGCGGTGATCTTGCGGAAGCGTTCAGGGTCGACATCCCGCACGATCCGCGCCTCGATGTTGCTCAGGTCTGTGCGGCGCAGGTACATCTCCCGGAAGAGCTTCTCAAGTAGATTGGCGGGAAAGACTTCGCCAACGACGTCGAAGACCTGGTCGGTGCCGAGCGCGCTGCGGATTTCGAGCAGACGTTCGAGGAGCTTCGCCAGCACGCGGCCCTCGCGTGTATTCACCGCGACAAAGTTGAATATGAGGCAGTCGTGCTCCTGGCCGTAACGGTGGATGCGACCCATGCGCTGCTCGAGGCGCACCGGATTCCAGGGGATGTCGTAGTTGACCATGAACCAGCAGAACTGGAGGTTGATCCCTTCACCAGCGGCCTCGGTGGCGACGAGAACTTGAGCATCCTCGCGGAATTCGCGCTCGGCGTAGATACGGCTGCCGGGTGTGTCGCGGTCGCCGATCTTCATGCCACCGTGGATTTGCGTGGTCTTCAGGTTCCACTGTCGCAGCTTGCCGAGCGGTCGCCCGTCCTTGCCGTCTCCAGCGAGATAGTCGAGCGTATCCTTGTGCTCGGTGAAGACGAGCAGCTTCATGTGTGGGTCGTTGAAGACGTTGTTGTCCGAAAGGACTTTTCGCAGCTTTACCAACTTCGATTCGATCTCTCGCCCTTCGAGCGTGCGAGCTTGGTCGATGAGCATACCCAGCCGCTGTATCTCCTCGCGCAGTCCGACGGGATCGATCGTGGCGACTACACCTTCGAGCGCCGCTTCGATTTCCATTTTCTCGTCTTCGGGGAGCTCGTCGAAGTCGTCGGGAAACCGGGCCTCGATCTGCTCCTTCCGGTACTTCTCCGGGTCGGCAAGGATCTTCTGCCGCTTGTCGCACATACGCTCCAGGCTGCGCCGCACGGCGTAGACGCTGGATGCAAAGCGGCGCTGGAGCATCGCCATCGTGAAGGTGAGCGCACGGCCGCGGGCGGTGTCGTCTTGAGACGCTTTGATGGATTGGTCCTCGACGTACCGGGTGAGCGCGTCGTAGAAGTCGTACTCATCACCATCCAACTCAAAAGAGGCGGTGCGGACCTCGCGTTTTGTGAAGAGCTTCTTCACCTCGCCGGTCTCGGGATCGGGGAAAGTGACCAGCGCCTCCTTTGTTCGACGAAGATAGAAAGGCGCGTGTTGCCTGCGCATCGCCTCCTCAAGGCTCTTCACATTGCCGTAGATGTCGCGGTCGAGCAGCTCGAGGAAGAGGCAGAAGTTCTCCGCATCACCCTTGTGGGGCGTCGCCGTCATCAGAAGATAGTGGTCGGTCATCGTCGAGAGCGCCTCACCAAGTTTGTAGGCGAGCGTCTTCTTGTCAGCGCTGTAGGCCGCCATCTTGTGCGCCTCGTCGACGATGATAAGATCCCAGCGGCTGCGGAGCAGGCTCTCCTTGGCGTCATCGACGCGTGAGACCCACGAGATTGACGTGATGAGCTGGTTTTTCTCCTGCCACGGGTTCTGGCCGTAGTTGGCGCGCAGCACATCGCTGCGGATCACCTCGAACGGCTCGCGGAACTTCTCCTTGAGCTCGCGCTGCCACTGAAAGCAGAGATTCGCCGGCGCGACGATCAGAGTGCGCTTCACCAGGCCCCGGACCTTCAGCTCCTTGAGGAGCAAGCCCGCCATGATCGTCTTCCCCGCCCCGGGGTCGTCGGCAAGGAGGAACCGGATGCGCGGCAGGCGCATGAAGTAGTCGTAGACAGCTTCGAGCTGGTGCGGCAGCGGGTCGACGCGCGAGATCGAGAGAGAGAAATAGGGGTCGTACTCGTAGGCCAGCCCCAGCCGTGCGGCCTCGATGCCGAGACGGAAACGCGCCGGGTCGCCGTCAAACGGCTCGCGCTCAGGCGTGGCCTCGAGGAGCTGAATCTGGTCGGGGTGCAGAACGCGCTGATGGACCTGGCCCGTCTTCTGCCCGGCGCCCGTCAGTTTGACGACGCCACCGAGGGGGGTAACGACGAGCACCTCGATGGGTTCCGGAAGCACCGGCCCACGGACGATGATGCCGGGCTTGAGTTCGTTCGCGTTCATTTTCTCCAACTCAGCCAACCTGAGACGAGGGAGCTTAGGCTGCGCCAGATTGTATGGCAGGACAGGCCGGACATCTTAAGACCCGGGGATAAGTGTCATGCGAGTGTAGAGGTTGCTCTGGACTCCCTCGTGAAGCACCAACTCATCCCCTGAAGGGATTCAGATATTCCACCCCCGTCCGCTCCACGTCCTTGACGTTCCGCGTGACCAGCGTCAGCCCATGCACGCTTGCCGTGGCCGCGAGGAGGCTGTCGAGGACCGGTAACGGGTCCGGAGCGTTGAACCGGCCCCATTGCTCGGCGATGACCGCATCTATGGGAAGAATCCGGTCGGAGTGGGTCTCCACAAGCTCGTCGAGCCACGCTTCCAGGGCAGTGGCTGTCGGCTCGTCGCGCCGCCGGATGTTCTCGATACCCTTGCGGATCTCACCCACCGTCAAGGCGCTCAGGTAGATCTCCCCGGAGGAGGTTTCCGCAAACCAGGAAGCTACGCCCGGATTACAGCGCTGTCCTTTGCGGAGCTCCGAGACCACGTTCGTGTCGACGAGGTAGCTCAAAGCTCCACGTCCCGGCCAAGGTCCGGGTTCCGCTCGAAGTCGGCGTCCTCGCCGCCCGCGGGGATGGCGAGGAGAAGCTCCTTGAGGGACCTCCGGTCCTTCGCGGGGAGGAGCGCCTCGCGCAGGATCTCCCGGTGCTCCGCTTCAGCCGAGCGGCCATGGCGGGCGGCGCGTAGCCTCAGCTCCCGAACGACTTCCTCTTCAAGGTTCCGCACGATCAACTGGTTCATGGCTCCTCTCTTCATGCTATCAACGATAGCAGGCGTTGAATGTCAGGGCAACGGGACTCCTCCCCTACCCTATCCCTACACAAGGCGGGCACGGACGGCTCACCCGGCTCTCCGCTGACCCTCCAGAAAGGGTAGGTGCTCATGACTCGCAGCACCCTTCGTTGCGCGGCGGGGATCCTCCTTGCCGTGACCCTCCTCCCGGGCATGGCGGCGGCCCGGGAGATCCCTGCAGGCCGGCTGGCCGAGCCGGTCTTCTCCCTGGTCCGGCTCTGGACGGCCCTCGTCCAGTCGCTCCCGGACGGATGGACGGCGGCCATCGCCTTCGGCGAGGGCGACAACGGGTGGCAGATCGACCCGGACGGCTAGCGCCGGGGGCGGGGCTGCGGCGACTTGCAGCCCCGCCCAACTTTCTTCGAGAACCTTGTCCTGAAATCGCGCCCTGCGGCAACTATACTATTGGGAGCGGCGACTGCCCGCCTCCCCGGACGAAATCTCGATGCCCTCTTCCGACCGCCCGACACCCGAGGAGCTTCAGCGCCTGGTCGCGAAGCTCCGGCCCGAGATCGTCCGGCGCCTCCACGATCAGGGCCTCTCCGAGACGGAGGCGGCGGAGCGCGTCAAGTCGGCCTTGCGGGAGCTCGCCTACCGCTGGAACCGGGTGGGCGACCGCGAGCGATGGCTGCTGCTGAAGCTGAGCGGAGAGGCCCCCAAGCTGTCGACGAACCCCCGAAAGGAGCCCGAGGATGAGTGACCGCCGACGAGCCGGCGCCTACGAAGCAGCCCTCGACCTCGGCGAGGTGGGTACCGAGGCGACCGAGATCCTCGAGGAGATCGACCATGCGGCTGCCCTTCTGGGCGAGATCCTGGGACGGCCGGGTCCCGACCGTAAGCGGCTCGTGGAGGAGCAACCCCGGTTCCGCGCGCTGATACTCTGCGACCTCCTCCTGGACAGAAGCCATGAGGCCGGGTTCACCGATCCGGGCGCGGCCGTCGAGCTCGCCGACCTTGCTGTCGTCGTCTCCGGCCGCCTCGATGCCGAGCACTACGGCGAGGCTCTCGTCGAGGATGCCCAGGCGCGAGCCTGGGGCCATCTCGCGAACGCCTTCCGAATCGCCAATGATCTACGCCAGGCTGAAGAGGCGCTCCGCAAAGCGGAGGAACATCATGAGCGAGGCGGTGAGGATGCCTACCTCGGAGCCGAGATCCTCGGTTTCAAGTCGTCTCTTCGGAACTCGCAGGGCCGATACATGGAAGCGGCAGCCTTGCTCGATCCGGCCATCAGGATTTATCGGGAAGCGAAGGACCGGCACCGGGAAGGCCGGACCATCATCAAGAAGGCGTCTTCCCTGAGCTACGCCGGGAGGAACGTTCACGCGATCCGGCTCCTCCGACAGGGTCTGGCCAAGATCGACATCTTCGAGGAGCCCCGGCTGCTGGTTTCGGCCCGGCACAATCTCATCGGATACTTGAACGAGCTTGGCAGGCATGAGGAGGCGCTCCGGGCGCTGGCCGAGACCCGCGGCCTCTATCTCCAGCTCGGCGAGCAGTCCATCCTGGTGCGGCTCCGGTGGCTGGAGGGCAAGATCCTCCGGGATCTGGGGCGGAGGGATGAAGCGGAGACCGCCTTTCGGGAGGTCCGGGACGAGATGATCGGGCTGAGCCTGGGCCTCGATGCCGCCCTGGTCTCCCTCGATCTCGCCATGATCCTCCTGGAGCGGGGCGACACCGGGGAGCTGAAGCGGCTGGCGGCGGAGATGATCCCCATGTTCGAGTCGCGGGACGACCACCAGAAGGCGCTCGCCGCCTTCCTCCTCTTCCAGAAGGCCGCGGAGGCCGAGCAGGTCACGCTCGGGCTGATCCGGGAGATGGTGACGTCCCTGGAGCAGGCGCGGAGGACCGTGGAGCGGGGATAAGAGAGCTTCGAGCGACCGGACCGGCCCGTGCTGTAACGTCTCGACGACTGCCTATAGCCTTCAAACGTCTCCCCGTACCCTCTCGGCGACTCACGGCAAGCTTTCCGCGGCTCACGGAGAGGTCTCCGCGACTCATGGAGAGCTTCTGCGAATCGCGGAGAGGTCTCCGCGTATCACGGAGAGGTCTCCTCGGCTCGCGGAGAGGTCTCCGCGAATCAGGGAGAGGTCTCCGCGCCTCGCGGAGAGCTTCCGCGGCTCACGGAGAGGTCTCCGCGAC
>DASUNJ010000544.1:0-3183 GCA_036277235.1 Thermoanaerobaculia bacterium
ACGACGATCGGAACTGCGCCGTTCACACCGCAGCACTGCGCGTTGAACCGCCACAGGTCGTCGCCGACTTTCTCGACGCTGACAATGTTGTAGCGGTCCGGTCGCTCTGTGCCAGCCCAAGCCCCTGCGTCCGTCCAGGCAGCGTCGCCAGAATGATGGCAGCCGCCGCGCATGGAGTGGAGTATATTCGTAACGAAAGGTCCCGCAGCGGCGGATAATCTCCCGGTGCCTCTCCTGCCGCTCGCCCTGTTCCTGATCACCTACCTGGGGATTGCCCTGGGGCGGATCCCGCCACTCAAGCTGGACCGCACGGGTTTTGCCGTGCTCGGGGCCGTGGCCTTCCTTGCCACCGGAGCCATCTCCGTGGAGGAAGCCAAGGCGGCGGTGGACACTCCGACGCTCACCGTGCTGTTCGGCATGATGCTGCTGTCCGCCCAGTACCGGCTGTCGGGACTCTACTCGGCGATCGGCGGCCGGCTCAGCCGGGTGGAGAACCCGCGCCGCCTGCTGCTCGGCACGATCCTGGTCACTGCCCTGCTTTCGGCGGTGCTCACCAACGACGTGGTGTGCTTCGCGTTGACGCCGCTCGTCGCCGGAGCCGTCGTGGCCTCGGGAAGGCCGCCCCTGCCCTATCTGTTGGCGATCGCCTGCGCTAGCAACCTCGGCAGCGCGCTGACGCCGATCGGCAACCCGCAGAACATTCTGATCTCGCAGCGCATGGGCCTGGCCTTCTTGCCCTTCGTGACGGCTTGCGCCGCACCCGTGATCCTGTCGCTGGCGGTTCTCTATTTCCTGCTCGTCCGCAGGCTCGGCCGCGAGGGTGGAACGGTCGATGCTGTGCCCGAGGAGAGGGTGCCCCTGGACCGGTGGCAGGCGGCCAAGGCGATCGGGTTGACCGTCGCCGCGATCGGCCTCTTCTTCTCTCCGGTGCCAGCCCCCTTGACCGCGCTCGGTGTGGCGGGCGTGGTCATGACCAGCCGGCGCATGCACACGCGCGACATGCTCGGCCAGGTTGACTGGCAGCTCCTGGCCTTGTTCATCGGCCTTTTCGTGGTGGTACGGGGCTTCGAGGTCTCGGGCTGGTTCGAGGCCGCCCGCGACCGGCTGGCCGCGGGTGGCGCCGACCTCGCAGACCCGGTGGTGCTGGTGCCGTCCGTGGCCCTGCTGGGGAATCTCGTGGGGAACGTGCCGGCGGTGATGCTCCTCCTTCCCTTCCTCCGTCACGGCCGGCGACGGGCTACACCGTGGCGCTCGCGAGCACGTTCGCGGGCAATGCCATGCTGGTGGGGAGCATTGCGAACCTGATCGTGGCGGAGCAGGCCGAGCGCCTGGGCATCCGGCTCGGTTTCCGCGAGCACCTGCGGACCGGATTGCCGGTCACTCTGCTGTCGCTCGCGCTGGCCGTGGCCGCCATGATGTTCTGGTAGCGATCGGAATGTTCGGCTGGCACCTGCACTGGCTGGATCGTCCGGCTTCAGCCCGTCTCCGCGCAGGCCCTTCACCGCCGCACACCTGCCGCCGTATGCAAGCGAACGCTCTGCTATAGTTGGTTTCCCTGCAGAGGAGAACGAGCATGGAAAACCTCCGCGCGCTCGTGCTGTCCCTGGGCGGGGCCAAGAGTCTTATTGATTCCGTTCCGGTCATCGTTCTCTCGGATGCACCTCGCGCGGAGGCCGAGCGCTTCAGGCGCGAATTGGAGCGGGTCGGCGCGACCGCCTCGGTGCGTTGACGCAGCGCGGCCGTGCGCCGCTTAACTCCTCGCGCGGACGGCCCTCCAGGCGCACTTTTCCCGTCCTGGAGGCATCCAGCCTCGGAAGCCTTGACTCCGTGCCGCTCTGGCTTGACAGCAGGCTGGTAAGACAATATCTTACCTTCATGAAGACGACCGTCTCCTCCAAAGGTCAGATCGTGCTGCCGGCCGAGATCCGGCGCGGGGACGACATCAAAGAAGGTCAGGTGTTCGAGGTCGAGCGCCTCGATCGCGGCGAGTACCGGCTGATTCGGCGCGAGCCGCCGGCGAACGAAGGTCTGGTGGACTGGCTCCTCGCCTGCCCTGAAAAGGGCTTCTTCGTCCCCATTGAATCCGAGTCGACCGATACCCTTTGAGCTACCTGGTCGACTCCAACGTTCTTTCGGAGCCGACGCGGCCTGACCCGGATACGGGTGTGGTCTCTTGGCTGCGTGCGCACGAGCGCGAGCTTGCCGTGGATCCGGTGATCCTCGGCGAGATCCGCTTCGGCATCCTGCTGCTGCCGCGCGGCCAGCGTCGCCAGCGTCTGGAACGCTGGTTCGACGAGGGTGTCCGGCGCATCCACTGCCTGCCCTGGGAAGCAGCAACTGGGCTGCAATGGGCCGAGCTTTTGGCAGACCTGCGCGGCCGTGGTCGCTCGATGCCCATCAAGGACAGTCTGATCGCGGCGACCGCGCTCACTCACGGCCTCACCCTCGTCACGCGCAACCGGCGGGACTTGGAACCGGCAGGCCTCAACCTGCTCGATCCGTTCAGCTCTTGAGTCCGGAATTCGAGCACGGGGTGGGTATCTGTAGATGTGCAGCCTGTTGGGTCGCCGGCTTCATGGCTCCCGCACTTGAGTGATTCCCGGCACAGGCCGCCAATCGCCGTGGCAGAGGAAACTTCCCCAAAAGAAAGGATGAGAATGCTTTTTTCGCATCCTTCGTTTGGCCTCGCGCAATGCCGATGCCCTCTGACGTCCTTGGCGCAGCTCTCTGTAGAAGTCAACCATCAGGTCTTTGGTTTCAGCATCTGGAATCTTCCAAAGACTCACTACAACGCTTCGCGCTCCCGCCGAAGCAAATGCCCGATGCAGGCCAAACACTCCCTCTCCGCGCACAGGTTGACCCAAACCCGAGCGGCAGGCGGAAAGCACTACCAGTTCGGTCCCTGCCAGATGCAAGGTCGCCGCTTCTTCACCCGTGAGAATCGCGGCTCCCATCAGCGGATCGATTTCCCTTCCGCGCAGGACCGCGTTTGCGCCGGCAAAGACGAGTCCCGCGTTGAACATCGTGTCCCCGGCCTCCGAAGGCGCTTCGGTATTCGTCGCCGCCGAGAAGCCATGGGTGGCGATATGGAGCACCAGTGGCGAACGCAGTGCTCGCATCGCGCTTCCTGAAGCTGCCATTCCGGTGTAAAGTCGACTTCCGGGTAAAAGCTTCTGAATCGCA
>DASUNJ010000545.1:0-7582 GCA_036277235.1 Thermoanaerobaculia bacterium
TGATTCCTGCGGGGAGGGTCGGGGCAGGGACGGTTCGCGTGCGGGCGCCGTTCCCGGGCGACGCCTGCCTGGGGTTTTCAACCCCAGGCCCACCGCCCCCGCCATCAGCTCGTAGCCCTCGGGAGTGAGGTGCTGGTCGATCGGGTAATAGATCCTCTTGCCCGCCTTCCGAAAGATGCCGGTCAGATCGAGCACGGCCACCCCGTGGCGTTCGAAGATCCCACGGAACAGCCGGTTGGGACGGAGCGGATCGTGCTGGGCGGGATCGAGCCCGAGCTGCGCGAGCACCGCCTGCCATTTCGCGGGATCGACCTGTGGCAGCGAAGGGACGAGCACCGCCAGGACTTTCCTCCCTGCCAGCCGTGCCACCGCCTGCTCCGTAGCCTCCGCGCCGCGCTGCAGCTCCTCGGGGAGATTCGGCGAGTACATCGCAAACTCCGACCGCAGCTCGCGCACCGCCCATGGCTCCCGCAGTCCGAGCCTGGTCCGCAGGCCGCCCTCCAGCACCGAGCTCTTAAACAGACGGAACAGGTGGGAGTGGTAATACAGCCAGCGCCGAAGCCCGCCTGTCTCGCCGGGCACCACCAGCGCGCCGTCCACGACCGCCACCTTGGGCTGATCGGGCGAAGCGTCCTGGAGGTCGTTCGCCAGGAACACGGTCAACACCACCACGTCGGGATCGAGCTGCGCCCCGTAGCGTTCGTACCAGGCGACCGCGTCCGGCACTCCGAACCCGGGAGCCCCGGCGTTGAGCACCTCGGCTCCGAGGATCTCCGCCAACCGAGCCGGCCAGGTCTCCTCCTGCCGCGCTCCCACTCCGAACGTGAACGAGTCTCCGAGCGCGAGAATGCGAAGCCCCCGCTTCGGCCCGACCTCCGGCCCCCGCAGGCCGAGGCTGTTGGTGGAAACCTCGGTGTCGAACTCCACCTGGTTCGAGATCGAGCCGCGGAAACCGGGAGCGATCCGGTACCGGCGCGGCGGATCGGGCTGGTAGAGACCCCGCGAGACCGTCATCACCGCCTGCGGGCGGACCAGGCGGACGGCGAGCTCGGCGAACAGAACGGCGACGAGAAGGCTGAATCCCAGGAGAAGCAGCCGCAGGAGCCGCGCCCGTCGGGGGGAAAGCATGGCGCGGATGCTAGTAGAATCCCGGCCATCATGAAAGCAAACCGGCTGGCCCTCCTCGGCCTAGCGGTCGTCCTCTGTATCTCTTCCCTCTCCGCCCAGACGCCACCTCCCGCTCCGACGCCAAAGGGCTCCCGGATACGTTGAAAGGGCAGGACGGTACGTGGAAAAGCGCGCAGGCTACGTTGAAGAGTGAACTGCCCTTTCAACACGGGCAGCTCGGTACGTTGAAAACCGGGCTGTCCATGTTGAAGAGTGGACGGGATACGTTGAAAAGACACCTGCCCATGTTGAAAGGGCAGCGCACTCTTCAACATAGCCCGCCCACTTTTCAACATTGGCAGGTGTCTTTTCAACACGGGCAAGTGTCTGCGTTGCAAACCGAGGCGTCTTTTCAACACAGACTGCATCCCGTGTTGAAAAGTCTTCCCGCTCTTCAACATGGGCTCCTGCCTTTGTTGAAGAGTCACCTGCCTTTGTTGAAGGGGCAGCTTCCCGTGTTGAAAAGGCAGGGCACTTTTCAACATGGAATGGACGCCGAGCCGCTCCTCCGGTATCCTTGACCGCAGTTACCCCTGTTTCTGCACAGCTGGAGGGATCTGGAATGGGCTCGAACCTGTCCATCGCCGACGCGCTCGCCCGGATGGAGGCGAAGATCGCGCACCACAAGGCCCGGCATGAGCACCACGCGGAGCAGGAGGCGCACCACGCCGGGCAGCAGGCGTTGCACGCCGAGCAGAAGGGGGTCCACGAGGCCGAGCACCGGAAGGCGATCGAGCGTTACGAGACCTTCAAGACCGCCTCCGCCTCAGTCGGCGAGATGCTCGTGGACGTGGACGTCAAGCCCGCGGCCCCGCCGGATACCCTGCCGGTCGAGGACGTCGACACCGGCGGCGCGCGCTGGCTGAGCAGGCTGATGAGCCGCGTGATCGAGCGCAAGTCACCGGACGCGGTCTTCGGCGCCTCGGCGCTCATCGAGGAGATCGAGCAGCGCTGGGGTCCGAAGCTGCGCCACCGAATCCAGCCGCGGAGCGTCTCGGCCACCCTCCGCCGCTGGGCCAGCACAGGCCAGATCCGCCTCGTCCGGGACGGCCGCTCCTACCACGAGTCCCTGTACACGAAACAGTAGAGCGGGAGTCGCTGGCTTCAATCTTGGTTTAGTGATGCAGAGGATTACGGGTCACGGCACGCCGCCTGGCCTCCAGGCGGTTCCTTGATGCTCTTGTCCGCCATCCTTTCGGCCATCCAAGGGCCTTCTATTGCCGAGCAACTCCGTTTCCCAGCCTCAAGCCTCATGACTCCTGCATGCAGACGCCTGTTCTCGCTTGGCTGCCCAGCGGAGATTGCAGCCGACAAGCCACTTTCGCCACGGGCTGCTATTAAAGAAGGGTTATGTGAAGGCTGCGAGACTCTATCGGTGCTTCAACGCAGGCTTCGACATACCAAAGGCTACGTCGGCAAGATGGAGCAGTGGAGCCGCAATACTATCTGGCAACTGCCCATCTCTAATCCAGATCGCGGGAAGTTCTTGGCTAAGGAGGTCCTTCATAGTGTTATCGTCCGGCAGACTGAACACATTACGCTCTTTCTGAAGTGCGAGTCGAAGCCGATGCACAGTGCCCGTCCCATAGTCATCTCCCTTTGGACCAATAACGTCCATGATCTTATCCTCTGTCAGCCGTCCAATCGATGTCCCCCAAGCTTCATTACCGCTTCTGCCAGTGCCTTAGTATCAACCCCCTCAAGATCAGGCTCAAGGTAGAATTCCGGCGTGCGCCATACTCTCCTCTTGTCTGCATCAGCCACCACAGTAACGTCGTAGCCCTTGGCCTTCAAGTCCACAATATACTTCGGGAGAGAATCGCCGTTGCCGCTCTCGAGTATAACCCTCGCTCGCCAATAAGGGAGGAATTCGTCCATGAGACGAGCAAAGACCCGAACGTCAAATCTACCTTCCACAAGAAGGCAAAACTTGCCAGCACTAGGAGCACCGAGGGTCGTCGCTTTGTAGAACGTAACCTGACCTATTGACCGCTCGTGATAAATGTCAGCCTGGTACCGAATGAAGCTCGGCTTCAGTAGATAGAACTCTTCTGTGACAAGATCCTTTGGGCCAGTGCATATAAGTTGCAAGGACTTAGAATCTCTGCACCAAAGCCGATCGAGCGAAATCAATACCTCACCATCCTCGCGGAACTCTTGTGCTCGCACCCGAACGGCATGAGGGAACAGAAAAATCGAGATGTCACCAAATAAGGCGACGCTTTTTTCCCTAAACTCGACGACCTTAGATAGATCCAATGTAAGAGCTTCTGAGATCCAGGTACTTAACTTTCGCAGATGGGGCTCGGCCCAATCCAGGCTTAGGCCCAACTTAACCAGCGTGTCTTGTAAGCTAGAGAAACTCGTTAAGTGAAAGGAGGATGGAAGCTCCACAGAGGTGACGAATTCGCCGCGCGCCCTCTTCAGCTCGTAGAGTCCACAGAGGTACTCGGCGATGTTGGCTGAGTATTGCCACACGAGGAACAGGAGCTTGTCGGCTCCCTCGGGAGTGGGCTCCAATTCGTCGAGCAATACCCTATACACTTCGGGAAATATGTCGAGAATGGGGTCGTCATGGTCTAGCGTGAATTTTGCCGCGTGAGCATCAAGTGGAAAAACGGCGAGCAACGCAGAGGCTGCCGCGTCGAGAGAAAGGCGGCCAGCCGCAAAGTCTCGACAGGCATTCCGAATGTGGTGAGCGGCCCCTCCTAACCCATGGCCCTTTCCAAATAGGGAATCAATATAGTCAAGGGCTGTCGCGTCACCGTCTAGAAGGCGGAGAGCATAGACCCGAAGCCTTCGCCATTTCCTGCGCAAGAGGTCGGGGCTAGGTGAAGAGGAAGCGGTTAGCATCTCCTCTGCGGATACCCTGGCTCCCGTGATATTCCCATCACGGAGCAGCTCAAATGCGCGAAGGAAGCCGGCTTCTGCTTTTAGAACAGTGAGATCATCAAAGTATGCCAGTCGAGTGAGAAACGGGGCAACACTGCCGAGTTCTGCCAAGTGCTTAGCGGCGCTGCAGAAGTCCTGCTGGAGCAGTGCTGATCGGTACCTGCACAGATGCTCGAGATAGGTGAGGAGGTAACCCTCCTGCGGGTTGACGCGCTGTCCGGTTTCAATAACTTTCGCAATGCTCTTGGATAGTTCTATGGCGCCACTTGCAAACAGGTTCGCAACATCATCAAACTTCTGCGCTGTTGATGGATGACGATCCAGGGCCGCCTCACCCCTAGCACGCCAGGCGTATGCTTCAAAGAGGTGGTAACTAGCATCTAGCTTCTTATACCCAGAGGTGTGGTTGAGATCAGCGTGGTTGTTTAGCCAAGCTCGACATATTGTGGCAGCTTCCGTCCAGGCGTCACTAGCCTGCTCCGCCCTATTTCGCCGCATGCTCGCAAAAGCCGAAAGGGCGCGGTACACAGCCCGATCATAGGCCGCGTGCCAGTCGGGAACTGCCATCCCATTGGGACCCAGAACAGCCAGAGCATCTATCCATACTTCCAACCAGGGGCGAATAGCTTGAAGATCTGCGGGCTCTCGAAATCGAGAAAGGAAACGCTGGTGCCTGTAGGGATTCACAACGGTCCGTAGGCTATTTGAAAATGCTCGGCGCAGCGCAATGTGATCAACATCCTCACGGTAGTCCAGAGTGTCTCCTAAAAACGTGAGTATCTCGCGAAAAGTCTCGAGAGTGACTCCTGGCTGCGTAAGCTTACTCTTGTATAGTCGGGTCGCGTCTTTGAAGATCTTCACGTCCATCAGCAGTTCGCCATCCTTCCTTGTAGCAGGCTGAATCCGGAAAGTTATCCGAATGTGACAATAAATGACTTCTATACTAGCACCTGAGTCTACTTTAGCCGGGCTGTGTCTCGGAAGGTGCTGCCCAGCATAAGGTAGAAGTCGGCGGCCAGGGGAGTAGCTGTTTCCGGCCGCTTTCGCCAATAGCGCCGCGCAGGAATAGGCGCCTGCCGTTTCTCGTCGCTGTCCATGAACAACTGCCGCCGGAATAGGTTCCACCCGAGTGGAGGGGGAGAACTCGCTGATTCATCCTTCGCCTTTGCGCAGACCGATGTCGCGGCATCTTGGGGCGGCTTTTTGGCCTTTCGGCTGAGTGAATCGACCTGAATGCGGGTTTCCACCGAGCCTGATTGAGCTTCTCGTCGAGATTCGGACGGACCTCTCCCCTTCTGGAGGTTATCCAGCTCACATCTTTGCTGTATGACGCTCGCCGAAGTCGACGGCCTCTCACGCACCCACGAACGGGAGTCCCGGCGGAAAGCATCCGGTGGGGAATCTCGCCAAGCGATCCCCAGCCTTGAGTCTCTCCGCTGCTTCCCGAACAGGTTCCACGTGACCGAGGTCTTCGACCTGGGAAACCTGGCCTCCGAGATGGCGGCGGCCGAAGGGGGCAAGTCCTTCCACCTGCTCGTGGTCGGCGGCCCCGGCACCGAGCACGCCATCTTCAACCCCATGGAGCTGCGCTATGTCCCCGCTCCCGTGGACCTCGCCGACGGGCCTGGGTCCCATCGTGGGCCAGCCCCTCCCGGAAGGCTTCACCCTGATCGACCTGCGCTCCCTGCGTCCCCTCTTCTCCGCGGCTCGGACCAAGAAGACCGATCCGGAGCTGATGAGGATCGTCCACGGCTTCGACGCGATCCTGGTCCTGACCGGCAGCCGGCCCTCGCAGATGATGTGACCGTCCTGCGTTGAAAGGGAAGGATCCAGCGGCGGAGCGTCTCGGCCACCCTCCGCCGCTGGGCCAGCGCCGGCCAGATCCGCCTCGTCCGCGACGGCCGCTCCTACCACGAGTCCCTGTACACGAAACAGTAGAGCGGGAGCCGCTCTACTGGGATCGCGCGCCACGCTGCCATATCGGCCTATGATCAATTGTATAAGCGTCCAATCCGCCTTGGAGGCTTGGATTGACTCGATGCAAGCACGAGCTTAAACTCTTTAAGTTGTTGTACTCCGGAGTGTTGCAGAGGGTGACGACCTGTCGCCAGGTGACCAGCACAGCAAGTGCCGGCCCATGCGCATTTGACATGTTTCAGGAAACGGCGGCCGGTTCACTACCCGGCGAATTCGCTGGCCAAGCGTGAGTCGCAAAGCAGTGCATAACACTTCTACACAGAGGAGGAACATTACGATGCCGTTCTACTACAATCTCCACAGACACGATAAGGGGTTCACCGCCGCGCACGCGCAGCGCACCGCTAAAGGGCTGCTTACCTTGAAGAAGGCATTCAAGGATGAAGGCGTGCCGGAGCGTAGGCGCTCAAGCAGGCTACTCCTGGCGACTTGGAACATCCGCGAGTTCGAGTCAGAGAAGTACGGGCCGCGCCAGCGCGAGGCGCTCTATTACATCGCTGAGATCATTGACCACTTTGACATCGTCGCGGTGCAGGAAGTACGCGACGATCTTTCGTCGCTCGAAAAGGTGATGGATATTCTTGGCAGTTCGTGGGAGTACCTCCTAACCGACGTTACCGCCGGAACGCAAGGAAACAAAGAGCGGATGGCATTCGTTTTCGACACCCGCAAGGTGCGCTTCGGCGGCCTGGCCGGAGAGATCGTTATCCCGCCTGTTAAGAAAGGCGTGCCCTCCGGGCAGTACGCGCGGACGCCGTTCATGGTCGGCTTCCGCACCGGCTGGTTCAAATTCACGATCTGCACAACGCACATCTACTACGGCAAGAGCGTGAAAGACGATCCGCAGCGCATCCAGGAGATTCGACAGCTCGCCAAGCACCTCGCCAAGGCTGTGGCAGAAGATAACGCGTGGGCGAAGAATATGATTTTGCTCGGCGACTTCAACATCTTCGGCGTGAAGGACGAGACGTTCCTGGCCCTAGCAGAACCCGGCTTCCAAATCCACCCGAATCTGTTGGGAATCGGATCGAACGTTGATCAGTCGAAACATTTCGACCAGATTGCCTTCGTCGCCCCTGACCTGAAAGACAAGCTAGTAGATTGCAATGCCGGGGTTTTTAATTTTTACAAACATATCTACCGCCAGGATGAAGCGGAGGTATACGGCCCCGACGTGCCCAAGACTAAGGCAGGCAAGCCCGGCAAGTTTAGAGACTGGCGGACATATCAGATGTCGGATCACTTGCCGATGTGGATCGAACTGCGCGTGGACTTCAGCCCCGAGTATCTTGAGCGTATCGCTGAAGGAGAGAAAGCAGTGGTGCCAGTCAGTGCGCCCGTGAAAGCATAACAGCGAAATCTAACAACGCAAACCACGGCTGTGCGACGCACTCTCATTGAGGGGAGAACCAGTGACGACGAGCAAGCTGACCCAGAGACTGAGAAGCTCGCTTGGACTCATAGCCGCGGCATCGGCTGGGGTCTATCTCGCCGCTATTCCGCTTGGAGCTTTGAGTGTTGACAAGCGTTTCGGAACCGTCGAGAT
>DASUNJ010000546.1:0-3562 GCA_036277235.1 Thermoanaerobaculia bacterium
GGCGAGGAGCCTCCGGCGAAGCATGTCGAGGGCGAGCTGCGCCGACTGCCAGCGCACGCGCTCGCGGTCTCCCGGGAAGCGCACCCTGAGATGCTCCGTCCCATCGGGTGCAGCCAGAGAAACATGCACGGTCCCCACCGGCTTGGCTTCGCTCCCGCCGCCGGGGCCGGCCACACCGGTGATGCCGATCCCGTAGTCGCTCCGATAGATCCTGCGCACGCCTTCGGCCATCGCCCGCGCGACCGGCTCGGACACCGCGCCGTGCTCGCGCAGCATCTCCTCGGGAACGCCGAGGACCTGGCTCTTGAGCTCGTCCGTATAGGTGACGGCGCCGCCGAGGAAGTAGTCGCTGCTGCCCGGGACGCGGGTGATGCGCTCGGCCAGGAGGCCGCCGGTACACGACTCGGCCGCGGTGAGAGTGGCGCCGGCTTTGCGCAGCAGCTCGCCGACGATCCCTTCCATCGTGTCCTCCTCACGGCTGCAGAAGACCGCGTCGCCGACCAGCTCGCGGAGACGGTCCGCCATGGCTTCCAGGCGCCGCTTGCGCTCGGGCTCCGGACCCTGCGCGGTGGCCCGCAGCCGGATCTCGCCGGGGCTGAAGAGGATGGTGATGTTCTCGCGGCCAAGCTCCGCGTAGGCCGGGGCGATCCGCTCCTCGACGACCGACTCGGGCAGGCAGGCGACCTTGATGGTGACCGTCTCGCGCCCCTCTCCGCCGGAGCGCTCGGCGAGCCAGGGCTCGAGGGCGGACTCGATCATCCCTTCGAGCTCGACGGGGACGCCGGGGAAGAGAAACAGGGTCGAGCCCTCGCTCTCGAGCCTCATGCCGGGAGCGGTGCCCCGGCGGTTGGGAATGAGCTGCGCCCCTTCGATGACCTCTGCCTGCTTGCGGTTGGCGGACGGCATCTCCCGGCCGAACTCCCGGAAGCGGCGCTCGAGGTCCGCGAGGATGCGCTCGTCGAGCCGGAGCCCGCGGTCGAGCGCCTGGGCCGTGGCCTCGCGGGTGACATCGTCGGAGGTCGGCCCGAGGCCGCCCGTGACCAGGACGAGGTCGTGCTTGGCGACGAGCGAGTGCAGCTCCTCGGAGATGTCGCCGATCGAATCGCCCACCACGGACTTCTGCCGGAGCTGGGCGCCGTAGCGCTCGAGCAGCCCGGTGAGGCGGAGGGAGTTGGTGTCCAGCCGGTCGGTCCCGAGAAGCTCCGAGCCGACGGCGAGGATGGCGGCCTTCATGGCCGGGGATCTTATCTCAGGGCCAAAGGACCAAAAGGACATAAAGGACCCAAAGGACTCCAAGGACGGCGTTCCTGTCCTTTGGGTCCTTTGAGTCTTTTTGGTCCTTTCAGGGCGTAATCGCTTCCAGGATCAGCTCCGGCGCCGCCCCCTCGTCGCCCACCGTGAAGCACTCCTCGACCCTTTCGGTGAGACGCTCGTCCTCGCGGCGCAGCCAGATCCTCGCCAGCTCGTCGCCCTCGCGCACCTCGTCGCCGAGCCGGGCGCGGGTCTCCAGGGAGACGCCGTAGTCGATCTTCGAGTCGGGACGGAAACGGCCGGCGCCCGCCTCGATCAGCAGCATCCCGATCTGGCGGGTGTCGACATGGGCGAGGCGGCCCGGCCTCCGGGCTCGAAGCGGCCGCTCCACGGGAGCGAGGTCGAGGCGGGGGGACCGGAGCCAGCCCGGGTCGGCGCCCTGCAGCTCCGCCCACTGGTCGAAACGTTCGCGGGCGCGGCCCGAGGAGACGGCCTCCTCCAGGTCGGCGCGGTCTAGGGGACGGCCGACCAGCCGCGAGACCTCCTCGGCCAGGAGGTACGTGACCTCCATGAGATCGGCGGGTCCATTCCCTTCGAGACAGTCCAGCGCCTCCTTGACCTCGGAGGTGTTGCCGCAGGTCCGGCCGAGCGGCTGGTTCATGTCGGTGATCAGGGCGGAGACGGGCGTGCCCAGACCGCGCGAGGTCTCGACCAGGCTCCGGGCCAGGGCCCGGGCGCTCTCCAGGTCGGGCAGGAAGGCGCCGTTGCCGACCTTGACGTCGAAAACCACGGCCGCGGCGCCCATGGCCAGCTTCTTGGAGAGGATCGAGCCGGTGATGAGCGGCAGCGATTCGACCGTGGCCGTGGAGTCGCGCAGGGCGTAGAGGCGGCGGTCGGCCGGAGCGATGCCCGAGGTGGCGCCGCCGATGGCCATGCCGCAGCGGGCGATCAGGTCGAGGAAGCGCGGACGGCTCAGATCGAGGTCAACTCCCGGGATGCTCTCCAGCTTGTCCATGGTGCCGCCGGAGTGGCCGAGGCCGCGGCCGGCGAGCATGGCGATCGGCAGGCCGCAGCTCGCCAGCAGGAACGGAAGGACCAGGGAGGTCTTGTCGCCGACGCCGCCGGTGGAATGCTTGTCGCAGAGGCCGGGGACGTCGTCGGCCAGGCGCCAGCGGTCGCCCGACTCCAGCATGGCGAGGGTGAGGGCGCGGGTTTCGTCCACGTCGAGCCCGCGGATCGCCGCGGCCATCAGGAAGGCCGCGAGCTGACCCTCGGTCCAGGAGCCGTCCGTAGCGCCGCGGACGACCTCCCGGACCTCCTCCTCGGAGAGGCGCATCCCGGCCCGTTTGCGTTCCAGGATGCGGTACGGAAGGATCATCAGAATCCGGGCATACCGGGCATGCCAGGCATGCTGCCCATACCCATGGCACCCGTGGCGCGCGAAGGATCGAGCTCGCTGAGCTTCTGGCTCGCCTCCCGCGCGTAGGGCGACTGCGGGAACTCGTCGACGATCCGCTGATAGCTCTGGACCGCCTCCTGCTTCTTGCCGAGCTGCTCCTGAGTGGCGGCCAGCTCGTTCAGGATGACGTCCATGGGCAGCGGCGGCTCGGCCTCGTCCAGCATGGCGGTCAGCGTCTGGGCGACCTCCTCGCCTTTGCCCTGATTGCGGTCGAGGCGGATGAGGTTGACCCGGGTTTCGCCGGCGAGCAGGTGGTCGCCATGCTCGTCGAGGAAGTCGTTCCAGAGCTCGCGGGCGCGCTCGGGCTGGTTCTCCGCCATGGCGATCTGGGCCAGGTAGACCGAGGCGATGTCGCCGGCCACGGTCGAGCCGTACTTGTCGTACAGCTCCTGGAAGAGCGCCTTGGACCTGGCCAGGCGGGCCGCCTCGTCCGCGAAGGTCGGGCTCAGCGGATCGTCCGGCTTGGGCGCGGCCGGATCGATCGGGGCCTGGTAGATCTCGATCGCCCGCGCCAGGGCCGTGTTGGCCTTCTCGGCCTGGCTGTTGCGGTACATGTAGAAGAGCCCGGCGAGGAGGGCCAGGGCCAGCAACGAGCCGGCCGCAATGAGGATGGTCCTCCCATGGCTCTCCGCATAGTCATAGCCCTTCCCCAGAGCCGTGGAGAGCTCGTTGCGCTTCATGTCCTGACGGGTCAGACGCTGGTTCATCGAACAACTCTCCAAAAAGCCCGGAATGGATACCTGTCGAAAGGGAACAGGGCCGAAAATAAAGGGCTGGTGCGGCTAGGAGGACTCGAACCCCCGACCAAGAGTTTAGGAAACTCCTGCTCTGTCCACCTGAGCTATAGCCGCA
>DASUNJ010000547.1:0-12310 GCA_036277235.1 Thermoanaerobaculia bacterium
AGCTCCCCGGCTCCGGGGAGCCCGCCGCTCCGGAAAGGCGGGCGGACCCCGGCTTCCTCGCCTATCTGATCTACACCTCCGGCTCGACGGGACGACCGAAGGGGGTGGCGATCGAGCACCGCAGCGCGGTGGCGCTGGCGCGCTGGGCGCGCGAGCTCTTCCCCGCCGACGAGCTCGATGGCGTGCTGGCATCGACGTCGGTCTGCTTCGACATCTCGGTCTTCGAGCTGCTCGTCCCCCTTGCCTGGGGCGGCCGGGTGATCCTGGCTGAGAACGCATTGGAGCTGCCGGCGATCGCTGCGGCGGGGGCGGATGTCCGGCTGATCAACACCGTGCCCTCGGCCATGGCCGAGCTGATGCGCCAGGGCGCCCTGCCCACCTCGGTGCGCACGGTCAACCTGGCGGGAGAGCCGCTGCCGGGGGTGCTGGCCGAGCGGATTTACCAGCGCGACACCGTGCGCCGCGTCCTCAACCTCTACGGCCCCTCGGAGGACACCACCTACTCGACCTTCGCGCTCGTCGCCCGGGGGAGCGGCGAGCCCACGATCGGCCGGCCCATCACAGGCTCGCGCATCTACGTGCTCGACGCCGCGGGCTGCCCGGTGCTGGCTGGCGTTCCCGGCGAGCTGTTCCTCGGCGGGGAGGGGCTCGCCCGCGGCTACCTGGGCCGGCCGGACCTTACGGCCATGTCCTTCGTACCGGATCCCTTCGGCGGTGAGCGCGGTCAGCCTGGGGCGCGCCTCTACCGCACGGGGGACCTGGTCCGCTTCCAGCCGGACGGCAGCCTCCAGTTCCTCGGCCGCATCGATCATCAGGTCAAGGTCCGCGGCTTCCGCATTGAGCCGGGGGAGATCGAGGTCGCGCTCGGCCGGCACCCCGGCGTGCGCGAGGCGGCCGTCGTAGTGCACGAGAACCAGCCTGGGGACAAGCGCCTGGTGGCCTGGGTGGCGCCGGAAGGCGCGCCGGCCCCTTCGCCGAGCGAGCTGCGCGAGACGCTACGCCAGCGGCTGCCGGAGTACATGCTCCCCTCCGCCTTTGTCTTCCTTGAAGCCCTGCCGCTCAGCCCCAATGGCAAGGTGGACCGGCGGGCCCTCGCCCGCATGGCACCGGCGCTCGACGAGGGGACCCCGGCCGCCGACACGCCGCGTGACACCACCGAGGAGCTGCTGGCTGGCATCTGGGCAGAGGTTCTCGGGCGCGAGCAGGTCGGTCCGTACGACAGCTTCTTCGACATCGGGGGCCATTCGCTCCTGGCGACGCAGGTCGCCTCCCGGGTGCGGAACGTCTTCGGGGTCGAGGTGCCCCTGCACCACCTGTTCGCGTTCCCGACGGTGGCGAAGCTGGCGGATTTCGTGCGCGCCGCTCGCGAGATCGCGGCCGCGGCAGCCCCGCCGATCGAACCCGTGCCGCGCGGGGAGGGCCTCCCGCTCTCCTTCGCCCAGCAGCGCCTCTGGTTCCTGGACCAGCTCCAGCCGGGCCTCGATGCCTACAACGTCCCGGCGGCCGTGCGCCTCCGCGGCGCCCTCGAGCCGCAGGTTGTGGAGCAGGTCTTCCGCGAGGTGGCCAGGAGGCACGAGTCGCTGCGGACTACCTTCGCCGCAGGGGCAGACGGGCCGGTGCAGGTGATCGCGCCGGAGCCGCGCCTGCCCCTGCCCCGGATCGACCTCTCCGGCCTGCCCGGCGAGCGCCGGGAAGCCGAAGCCCACGCCCTGACGTCTTCGGAGGCGAGACGGCCTTTCGATCTGGCCGCCGGCCCGTTGATCCGGACTGCCCTCTTCCGGCTTTCCCCGGACGACCACGTCCTTCTGGTCGTCATGCATCACGCGGTGTCGGACGGCTGGTCAGCCGGCATCCTCCTGCGCGAGCTGGCGACGCTCTATCCCGCGTTTTCCGGCGGCGAGGGCTCGCCGCTCCCGCCGCTGCCCGTCCAGTACGTCGACTTCGCGGCCTGGCAGCGGAGCTGGCTGGCGGGCGAAACGCTTGCCGCCGAGATCGCCCACTGGCGGACGCGGCTCGGGGACGCCCCCCGCAGCCTGGAGCTGCCGCTCGACCGCCCCCGCCCGATGGTCCAGTCGTTCCGGGGCGCCGTGCGCGAGGCCGTCCTCGCCCCGGACCTCGGGGCAGCGCTCTCCGCCCTGGGACGCCGGGAGGGGGCTACGCCGTTCATGGTCCTGCTCGCGGCGTTTCAGGCTCTTCTGGCGCGTTACACCGGGCAGGAGGACTTCCTCGTCGGCTTTCCCGTGGCGGGGCGCAACCGGCACGAGACGGAGGGGTTGATCGGGTTCTTCGTCAACACGCTGGTGCTGCGGGCGGACCTCGCTGCGGATCCCGCGTTCCGGGAGACCCTGGTCCGGGTGCGAGAGACGGCGCTGGATGCCTTCGATCACCAGGACCTGCCTCTCGAACGGCTGGTCGAGGAGCTGCAGCCGGAGCGCGATCTGTCGCGCAATCCCTTGTTCCAGGTGGTCTTCGCCCTGCAGAACGCGCCGGCGCCGGCCCTAGAGATCCCCGGCCTGATGATGGCCGTCCTCGCCCTGCCGGCACGGACGGCGAAGTTCGACCTGACCTTGTCGCTGAGCGAGACCGGCAGCGGATTTGCGGCATCCCTGGAGCACAACACTGACCTTTTCGACGGCTCGACCGCCGCCCGACTGCTGGAGCACTTCCGGTCTCTGCTGGAAGCGGTGGCTGCGGACCCGGAGGTGCGCCTCTCGGCAGCGCCGCTCCTGGCTGCGGGAGAACGCCAGCAACTCCTGGTGGAATGGAACGGCGGCTGCGAGCCGGAGGAGCCCCGGATCTGCGTGCATCGCCTGGTCGAGGTCTGTGCGGCGGCGGCCCCGGACTCACCGGCCGTGGTCCTCGGCGACGTCGTCCTTTCCTACGGCGAGCTCAACGCGCGGGCAAACCGGCTGGCGCGGCATCTCCAGGGGCTCGGCGTCGGACCGGAGGTGACGGTGGGCGTCTGCCTGCGGCGGTCCCCTGAGGAGGCCGTGGCGCTCCTCGCGGTGCTCAAGGCCGGCGGCGCCTATCTCCCTCTCGATCCGGTCTATCCGCAGGAGCGCCAGGCCTTCCTCCTGGCCGACGCCGGCGCCCGGGTGCTGCTGACCGAGAGCGCCCTCGCCGGCGCCCTGCCCGCGAGCGGGGCTCTGCGCATCGAGCTGGACCGGGAGGAGCCGGCCCTCCGGCAGCACGGCGGCGGGAACCCGGAGAGCCCCGTGGCTCCTGCGAACCTCGCCTATGTCATCTACACCTCCGGCTCGACGGGAAGGCCCAAGGGCGTCCACATCGAGCATCGGATGCTCCTGCGCCTGATCGTCTGGCACCGGCGGGCCTTCGCCGTTACCCCTGGCGACCGTGCCACCCGCTTGGCGGGCCCCGCTTTCGACGCCTCGGTCTGGGAGCTGTGGCCCTACCTAGTGGCCGGGGCGAGCATCCACATCCCCGACGAGGAGACCCGGACCTCTCCGGCCGCTCTGCGCGATTGGCTGCTCGCGGAGCGCATCACCGTCGCCTTCGTGCCGACGCCGATGGCCGAGGCCCTGCTGCCGCTCGGCTGGCCGCGGGAGACCTCCTTGCGCACGTTGCTGACCGGCGGCGACCGGCTGCACCAGGCTCCCGTGGCCCCCCTGCCGTTCCATCTGGTCAACAACTACGGCCCGACGGAGAACACCGTCGTCGCCACCTCGGGTGAGGTGCCGTGCGGCGGGCCGGCGGACCGCGCCCCCTCGATCGGCAGGCCGCTCGACAGCGTCCGCGCCATCCTGCTGGACCGCTGGCTTCAGCCCGTGCCGACCGGGGTCCCCGGGGAGATCTGCCTCGGTGGCGGCCAGCTCGCCCGCGGCTATCACGGTCGGCCGGACCTGACGGCCGAGCGGTTCGTCCCCGCCGTCGAGGCCGCGGAGGCCGGCGCCCGGATGTACCGGACGGGCGACCTGGCGCGCTGGCTGCCGAACGGCGAGATCGAATTCCTGGGCCGCCTCGACGGGCAGGTCAAGATCCGCGGTTTCCGCATCGAGCCCGGGGAGATCGAGGCGGCCCTGGCCGCGCATCCGGCCGTGCGCGGCTGCGCGGTGGTGGCGCGGGAGGAAGCGGGAGGACGGCACCTGGTGGCCTACGTGACGGGGGAAGACGTCCCCCAGGCCCACGAGCTGCGCGACTTCCTGCGCACTACCCTGCCGGAGCACATGGTGCCCGCCGCCTTCGTGCCGCTCGCGGCCCTGCCGCTGACGCCGAACGGCAAGGTCGACCGCCGGGCGCTCCCTGCTCCCGAACGCACTGGCGGGCGCGCGACGCCGCGCGATCCCCTGGAGCTGGAGCTCGCCCGGATCTGGGAGGAGCTGCTGGGCAGGCCCGTGGGGTCCGACGACGACTTCTTCGAGCTGGGCGGCCACTCCCTGCTGGCGGTCCGGCTCATGGGCCGGATCCAGGAGCGGCTCGGCCGCAAGCTCCCCCTTACCGCCCTGTTCCAGGCGGCCACGGTCGAGCGTCTGGCCGCGGTGCTGCGTGGCGGTCTGGAGCCAGCCGGCCGGTCCATCCTGGTGCCGATCCGGGAGGGGGGCCCCCGTCCGCCGCTCTTCCTCGTCCACCCGGTGGGGGGGAACTTGCTCTGCTACGCCGAGCTGGCCCGGCTCATCGGATCGGAGCAGCCGGTCTGGGGGCTCCAGTCCCCCGATCGAGCGCCCGATACTCTCGAGGGCATGGCCCGCCTCTATCTGGAGGCCCTCCGCACGGTCCAGCCGCACAGCCCCTATCGTCTCGCGGGCTGGTCCCTGGGCGGCGTGATCGCGTTCGAGATGGCCCGGCAAATCGAGGTGCAGGGGGGAGAGGTCGGCTCGCTTGTGCTGATCGACTCCTTCTGTCCAGCCGGCCAACGCTCGGACGATGCGGACGTGCTCGACCTGTTCTCCCGCGATCTCGAAGGGCTGCTCGGGTCTCAGCAGGCTCTCGCGCAGGCCGATCCCGCCGAGCTCCAGAGGTCGTTCGAGATGTTCCGCGCCAACCTCCTGGCCCTGTCGAGATACGAGGCGGGGCCGTACGGAGGCCGGATCGTGCTCTTCCGGGCCGCGGAGAGAGAAGGGGACCCGTCCCCCGGGTGGGCGCAACGGGCTCGGGGAGGCGTCGAGGTCTACGATGTCCCCGGCACGCACTACTCCCTTTTGCAGAACCCCGCTGTGAGCGTCCTGGCGGACCGCCTGCGGCATGGAGACCGGTAGCCCCATGTCGAACCCCCTCCAGAACCTCACCCGGACATTCAGCGCGGCCGCCGCGCCGGCTTTCACCTCACGCAGGCCCGCGGCCGTCCTGACCACCGACGAGCAGACCCCGGAGGGCTTCTATGAGGACCTCCAGGCCCGGTACCGTCCGGACGGATATATCTACGGGACGGGCATGGCGAACGTGCTCTCGATGGTGGAGGCGTTCGAGCGGGCGCCGTGCGGCCTGATCGTGGCGGATCCGGACCCGGTCGTCGCCGCTGCCGGCGGGAGGATCGCCGGCGCCCTGGCCCGCCACCCGGAGCCGGAGGGGTTCCTGGAAGAGATCGGCGTGCCGGCAATGGCCTTCGTGCTCCGAGGCTACCCGAAGCTCCACGAGTTGGCCCGGGAGGGACGCTTCGCGTTCGCCGTGGCCAGTCCCTTCGACGGGAATCTGATCGCGGCCGTCCGCGCCCTGCCGGGATTTGCCGGCTCCTCCAACCTGATCTACCTGGCGGACGAGGTGACCCAGATCCTGCGCCGCAGCCTGTTCGCGAGCGCCAGGGCGCGCCTGCGGCTGAACGACGGCGAAGCTCCAGAGGAGGTCCGCTCCACGGCGGATTTCGTCGCCCACCTGAACGGCCTGCTGGCGCGGCTGGGTCCCCTGGTGGAGGCCTCCCGGAACGCCGTCTGCGTCTACTCCAGCGAAGCGGACGACCTGTTGCTGAGAGCCGAGCCGGGGGTGCCCGGGTTCTCCGGCGAGGGCTTCTACTTCCAGTTCGACCTGGACAAGATGATCCTCGGGTTCTTCGAGACGGGGGAGGGCGCGGCCGGCCTGACCCGGGAGCCGGCGTGGAGCGGCTGGCGGGAGGCTCCGGTCTACCGGGCGGCAGCCCTCCGCCTCTTCGGCGCCGCCGTGCGCGGCGACGAGAGGGATGCGCGGTCCGCCCTGGCGGATCTCGCGCTGGAATGGGCGCGCCTGGGCCGCGAGACCGGCCTGCCTGATTACCGGGCCTACCGCGTCGCCGAGCTGGGAGAGGCCCTCTGGATGCTTGGCAGGAGCGCGCTCGCCGGGGTGATGCCAGACGAGGCACGGCACCTGGGAGCAGAGATCGCCGGGGAGGCCCGGCGGCTGGCCGGGGCGGCGGAGGATCTGCTGCGGCAGGCCGGGGGACGCGCCAAGGACCTGCTCCTGTTCGCCCAGGCGTTCCGGATCGCGGGCCGCTTGGCCGGAGACTCCTCGCTGGGTGACCGAGGCGAGCCCTTCGCCGGCGCGGCGCTCGACCTGCGGCGAGACGGCGTCTTCCTGGACCAGGGCGAGCCCGACCTCCGCCTCCATACCGAGGCCCTGCTCCGCCTGGTGCTCTGCGACCTCCACCGCCCGGCGCACGCCACCAACGACGCGGCGGCACAGGGCCTGGACCGGCTGCTGCCGGCGGTTCGCCAGGATGGCGGCCTGGATCTGCCGGCGTCCGGCGAAACGCCCGGTGACGGCTACACCTCCTATGCCACCCAGGATGCCATGGTGCACGAGAACGCGCGACTGGCGTTCCTTTTCCACGGCCTGACCAACGAGGACCTGGACGCCTCCCGGATGGCCCTGCGCATGCACTTCTATCCCGGCCGGAGGGGCGCTGCCGCCGCCTTCGCGGCCATGACCGATCGAGGTTGACGATGACGAATACGGCCACGGCACGCCTTTTCGAGGTACCCGACGTTCCAGCGGTCCCGCTCCCGAGGGCTCCCTGGGTGTGGATTCCCGGCGAGGGAGCGGCTCGGACCGTCCTCCCTCTGCTCGGCGGCAAGGGGCGTGGTCTGGTGCGCCTTCAGGAGGCGGGCCAGCCGGTGCCGCCCTGGTTCGGGGTGACGGCGGCGGCGTTCCGCCTCGGCCTGGGCGGCCTCCGGCCGGAGATCGCCGGCCGCCTTCAGGGCCTCTCGGCGGACGCTCCGGCGGCTGTCCGGGCCGCGGCGGAGGAGATCCGCGGGTGGATCAGGGGAGTCGAATTGCCGGCGGAGATGGCCATGGAGATCCGGCGGGCGCAGGCGGAGGCCCTCCCGGGTGACGGCCCTTTGGCCGTCCGCTCCTCGGCGCTTGACGAGGATGGGGCGGGCGGCTCGTTCGCCGGGCTGCACGACAGCTTCCTGGGCGTGCGGGGCCGGCAGGTCCTGCTGGATGCCATCCGGGCCGTCTGGGCTTCGGCCTTCCAGGCCGAGGCACTGACCTACCGGCTGATCCGCGGCCTGCCCCTCGACGGTATTGAGATGGCCGTCGTGGTCCAGCGCATGGTCGCCGCCCGGGTGAGCGGCGTGCTGTTCACCGCCAATCCAGCCACGGGCGACGTCCACGAGATCGTCATCAGCTCCCTGTACGGCCTGGGCGAGGGGCTGGTCGGCCTGGGGCTCGACGCCGATCGCTACACGGTCGACAAGGCCACCCTGGCGGTGGAGATCCGGCTCGGCCTGAAGCGGGAGCAGGTCGTGGCGGCGGCGGACGACGGCACGGTCCGGACGGTGCCGGTGCCCGAGGAGGATCAGGGGGCGAGCAGCCTCAACCCTGAGCAGGTGCTCGCCCTGGCCCGGGCCGGGCTCGACCTCGAGCGGCGTCTGGGCCGCCCACAGGACGTCGAATTCGCTGCTGATGCCGAGGGGATCTTCCTGCTCCAGGCGCGGCCGGTCACCACCGTCGAGGAGCACGGCCCCGCGGCCGGCAACCGGATCCCCTGGGACCATCAGAACTGGGCGGAGAACTACCCCGGCGTGACGCTGCCCATGACCTACAGCGTCACCCGCCGCCTGGAGAAGGTGACCTACCGGTGCTTCGCCGAGATGATGCGGATCGATCCCGCGGCCGTGGCTGCCCACCAGGTCGCCTTTGAGACGTCGCTCGGCTACATCCGGGGGCGGATCTACACCCACGGGCTCAACCGCTACCGCCTCTTCCGCCTCATCCCCGGCATCAGCTTCCACCGCAAGGCCCTGCTCGGCCTGCTGGGCGTGCGGCCGGAAGAGGTGGACCGCGAGACGCCCGATCCCGAGCCGGACGTGCTCCGCAGGTGGCTGGTGGAGCTGCCTCGCCTGCTGCGAGTCTTCGGCGGCATCGGCCGCGACTTCCTGCGCGTCCACCACATGGTGGAAGACCTGTTGAGCGCCGCCGGGAGCTTCCAGAGCCGTTGCGCGGCGATGGATTTTCACTCCATGCAGCCGCACGAGCTGGTGCAGGTCTACAACGAAGTCGAGCTCAAGCTGGTGACCCGCTGGAAGGCGCCGCTCGTCAACGTCTTCCTGCTGCGCCTGCTCTACGTCACGCTCAGGAAGGTCTGCACCGCCTGGTGCGGCGACACGGCCGGTTCCCTGCCGCAGCAGCTCCTGCGGGGCGAGGAGGGCTCCGAGAGCGCCCGGCCGGTGCGCATGCTGCTGGCGCTGGCGCACGCCGCCCACCGCGATCCCGCCCTGCGCGAGCTGTTCCTGCGCGAGGAGCCCGGGGAGCTGGCGAGACGCATCCCGGACGACCCGCGGTTCGCGGCGTTCGCGGCCGAGGTGGAGCGCTACCTCGACCTCTTCTACTTCAAGGGCGTCCACGAGATGAAGCTCGAGGACCTCACCTATCGCGACCGGCCGGAGCTCCTGTACCGGATGATCCAGGGCAACGTCACCCGGGACGACCCCGAGTCGCTCGATCCGGACGTCTTGGAGGAGCGCGAGCGCAAGGGCCGGAAGGAGGCCGAGGAGCGGGCCTTCGCGGCCCTGCGGGGACCGCGCCGCGCCTTTTTCCGCTGGCTGCTGCGGCACGTCCGCACCCTCGACCGGCACCGGGAGGAGTTCAAGTTCATGCGCCTCCAGCTCATGGGCCTGCTGCGCGAGCTGCTGCGGGCGATCGGCGAGCGGCTGGCTGAGGAAGGCATCCTCGACCAGCCGCGCGACGTCTTCTACCTGGCCCTGGAGGAGGTCCTCGACTACGTGCGGGGCAATGCGCTGACCTCCGACCTGCGCGGGCTGGTGGCCCTGCGCCGCCGCGAGCTGGACGCCTGCGAGGCCAAGACGGTCGAGCCGCCGGAGGATCAGTTCGAAACCTTTGGCATGGTGTATCACCGGAACCGCTACAAGGCGCGGCGGCGGCCAGCGGAAGAGGCGGCGGGGGAGGACGGCTCTCTGCGCGGCACGGGCTGCTGCGACGGCCGGGTCACCGGAACCGTCCGCATCCTCCGCTCGCCGGCGGACGCGCCCCGGCTGTCGGGAGAGATCCTCGTCGTCGAACGCATCCACACAGGCTGGCTGCCCCTGCTGCCGACCGTCTCCGGCCTGCTCGTGGAGCGTGGCGAGATCCTCTCTCACTCCACGACCGTGGCCCGGGAGCTGGGAATCCCGACGGTCGTCGGGATCCCGGGGCTGACCGCCACCCTGCGGGATGGCCAGCGAGTGACGGTCGACGGCGCTCAGGGGGTGGTGACGGTCCTGGACGGTAATTCAGAAAAACATGATCGAACAGACTCGAAAGTCAGGAGAAAACCATGAGAAACCTAAGACAGAACTTCAGGTGGGCCCTGCGTACGATGCGCAAGAATCCCGGCTTCTCAGCGGTGGTGGTGTTGTCCCTGGGGTTGGCCATCGGGATCAACACAGCCGTGTTTAGCGTGGTCAACTCGTTTTTGCTGCGGCCCCTGCCGATCGAGGGCCTCGATCGCATGGTGAGACTGCGGGAGAACCTCGCCGCGCCAGGCGAGGAGCCCGACCACCGCAGCCTCTGGGGACCGAACTACTTCCTCTGGAAGCAGCACAACCAGGTGTTCGAGGGCATGGCCGCCGCCAACGGCCTCAACCTGAACCTGACCGGCGATGGAATCCCCGAGCGGCTCCAGGCGACCGGCGTCACCTGGGACTTCTTCCCCCTCCTGGGGATCGAGCCCGTCCTCGGCCGGCAGTTCACGGCCGAGGAGGACCGGCCGGGCCAGAACAACGTCGTCCTGCTCGGCAACGGTCTCTGGGCGCGCCGCTTCGGCTCCGATCCGCAGATCCTGGGCAAGGCCATCCTCCTCAACGGCCGGCCGCACACCGTCGTCGGCGTCATGCAACCCAAGCTCCGCTACCCCTACAACTCCGACGTCTGGGTGCCGCTCGCCAATCCCAACGACACCTCGGCCTCGCCGGACTGGGGGCTCTACGTCGTCGGCAGGCTCAAGCCGGGGGTGACGCTGCAGCGGGCCGAGACCGAGATGGCGGCGCTCGTCCAGCGCCTGGAGGCCGAGCACCCGCTGCCCAGCCCCCCGAAATCCGCCTACGTCAGCGCGCTCCGCGAGGAGCTCATCCAGAACCTCGACCGGCTCTTCTTCATCCTCTCGGCCGCCGCTCTGTTCCTGCTGCTGATCGCGTGCGCCAACTCCTCCAACCTGCTGCTCGCGCAGAGCGTCAACCGCGGCCACGAGGTGGCCGTCCGCACGGCCCTGGGCGCCACCCGGCCGCAGCTCATCGCGCAGTACTTCACGTACACCATCGTGCTGGCCCTGGCCGGCGGTCTCCTTGGCATGCTGGTGACGTTCTGGTCGATCAAGCCGCTGGTCGCCCTCAGCCCGATCGAGCAGTCCATCAGCTCGTTCGACGTCGAGCCCTCGCTGGATCTCTCCACTTTCGGCTTCACCCTGGCGCTGTCGCTGGCCGTGGGCCTGATCTTCGGCCTGATCCCCGCGCTCCGGGTGTCGAAGGGGAGCCTCGCCAACTTCCTCAAGGAAGGAGACCGCTCGCGCACCCTGGGGGCCGGCGGCAAGCGCCTGCTCAGCTCGTTCGTCGTGGCCCAGGTCGCGCTCGCCCTGGTCCTGCTGGTCGGGGCCGGCCTGATGGCGCGGAGCTTTCAGAAGCTGTTCAACGCCGACCGCGGCTTCCGCTGGGAGAACGTCCTGAGCTTCGACGTCGCCTTCTCGACGACGAAATACCCCGAGCTGCGCCAGAAGGCGGCGTTCATCCGCGAGGCCGTGCAGGGGGTCCAGAACCTTCCCGGGGTGACCGCGGCGGCAGTCACGACGACCCAGCCGCTGTTCCCGGGCCAGCAGTTCGCCGCTTTCAACGTCGAGGGCAAGCCCGCGCAGACCGAGGCCGGGTACCACCTGACGCATACGCGCACGATCACCCCTGACTACTTCAAGACCATGGGGATCGCCCTGCTCAAGGGGCGCACCTTCACGGAGGCCGACAACGAGACCAACCTGCCGGTGGTGATCGTCAGCGAGTCGTTCGCCGAGAAGCACTGGCCAGGCCAGGATCCGATCAACAGGCGCGTCAAGCGGGGCCTCTACGACGGCGAGCGGCCCTGGATAACCGTCGTCGGCATGGTCCGCACGCTGGCGGAGTCGGGCGAGGAGGACGACGCGGAGAGCATCGTCGACGCCTGGTACCTGCCGTATTCGCAGACCACCATGCCGGACTTCTCCTCGGTCACCTTCGTGGTGAAAACTCAGAGCGAGCCGGAAGGCTTGACCTCCAGCATCCGCCAATTCATCAACGGCATCGATCCGGAGCAGCCCATCTTTGACATCGCCAGCATGGAGGATCGCCTGCGCGAGCGCACGGCGCAGGAGCGCTTCAGCGCCCTTCTCTACGGCTTGATGGGGACCCTTGGGCTGGTGCTGGCGGCGATCGGGATCTACGGCGTCCTGTCGTTCACGGTCAACCAGCGCATGCGGGAGATGGGCATCCGCTCGGCCATGGGAGCCCAGCCCGGCCAGATCAAGGGCATGATCCTGCGCCAGGCCATGGGCCTGACCCTCGCCGGCCTGCTGTTCGGCGCCGCCGCCTCGCTCTACCTGACCCGGTTCCTGTCCGCCCAGCTCCACGAGGTCAACGCCCGCGATCCCCTCACCGTGGGCGCGGCCTTGGTGAGCCTGGGGTTGATCGCGCTGCTGTCCAGCTACCTTCCGGCCCGCCGGGCGGCCCACGTGGACCCCGTACGGGCGCTGCGCTACGAATAGGAGTCCGCGACATGGCGAGCCCCGAGAGATCCCAGCCCCAAGTCCCAGTCCCAGCGCCGCCGCGGGGCAGGGGCCGCCGCCTGCTCCGGCGCGCGGCCCTGGCCCTCGCCGTCCTCCTCGGGCTCGCCGTGCTGCTCGCCGCCGCCGGCGGGCTCTGGTTCC
>DASUNJ010000548.1:0-15566 GCA_036277235.1 Thermoanaerobaculia bacterium
TGATGTAGAGGTAGCCGTCCGGCCCGAACTGGAGCTGCCCTCCGTTGTGCTCCTGATAGATCTTGGGGATCCGGAGCAGCACCTCGCCGCTGGCGGGGTCGGCCCTGTTCGGGTCGGCGGACACCCGGTAGCGGGCGATGACGATCGCGCCCTCCAGGTCCGTGTAGCAGACGAAGAAGAGGCCGTTCTCGGCATGGTCCGGATGGAAGGCGAGGCTCAGGAGGCCGCGCTCGCCGATGAGGCTCACCACGCTCTCGAGGTCCAGGAAGGGCTCGGGAAGGAGCGCGCCTCCGGAGAAGACGTGGATGACGCCCTTCTGCTGTGTGAGGAAGAGCCGACCGTCCCTGGTGCTCGTGACCGAGGTGAGCCGGAACAGGTCGGTGCCCAGGTCGAGCAATGCGACCGCCCGCGGCGGGGCCGCGGGCTCGAAGACAGCCGTCGAGGAAGTCAGAGGCAAAAGCCAGAGCAGCGCCGCGGCGCAGACCTTACCCATACGGATGCTGAAATTATAAGCAATTCACGCACCACGGGAAGACGCCGAAGTCTTTCTCCTCGGGCCAGATCTCGTCGAGGGTGTCCGCCTCGTAGACCTGGCCGCCCTTCATGACCCAGCGCAGGCTCGTGGTGTTGCGGATGTCCTCCAAGGGGTTCTTTTCCAGGACGAGCAGGTCGGCGAGCTTGCCCACGGCGAGGGAGCCGAGGTCGCGCTCCATGCCGAGGAAGCGCGCGCCCTGGAGGCTGGCGAGCTCCAGGGCTCCGTGCGGGCCAAGGGCGGAGGCGGCCATCCAGATCTCCCAGTGGGAGGCGAGGCCGTGCAGCTCGCCGTGAGAGCCGATGGCGCCGCCGCCGCCCGCCGCGATCACGTCGGCCATCCCCTCTGCCATGATGGGAAAGCCGTAGGCCGCTTCCGGCGGACCTCCGGCTTTTTGAGCTGCGCCAGGAGGTAGGACGGCGGCAGCCAGCGGCGGAGCTTGCGCTCGTCGTCCGGCTCGAGGCGCGACCCCAGGCGTGAGAGAAAGAGCTCCTTGTTGGCCGTCCCCGGGCCGCTGACGCCGAGGGTCGGCGAGTAGAAATAGCCGGCCTGGCCGAGGAAGAGGCCCACATCTCCGTACTGCGGCGCGAACCCGAACCCGTGCTCGACGCCGGTGCCGCCATCCATCACGCGGGTGAGGACCTCCTCGTAGCTCGTGCCCTCGGTGGTGACCCGCACGCCGGCCTCGCGCGCCGCCTCCATGAGCCACTGCCTCTGCTCGCGCCGGCGCAGCATGTACTCCTTGATGGTCGGCGCGCCCCACCCGGCGAGCCTCTGCACGCGGCTCCGCGCGTCGTCGCGCGTCTTGACCTCCAGCCAGTTGGGACCGTCGTCATAGAAGACCGGATCGCCGCTGGTGAAGATGCGCGGCCCGGCCATCCCTCCGGTCTCGATCGTCTCGGAGGAGGAGAACGTGTTCTGCGAGCCGGAGTCCGGATCGAAAGTGGTCGTCTCTCCATAGGCGAGGTACGTGGCCGCCTCGTAGTTGTGCCAGGGGATGATCTCGGCCTGCCCTTCGTTGTGGTGGGCGTGCATGTCGATGAAGCCCGGGATCACGGTCGTCCCGGCCGCGTCGAGGACGCGGTCCACCCCGCGGACGTCGCAGTCTCCGAGGCAGGCGATGCGCCCGTCGCGCACGACCACGGTCCCCTTCTCGATCACCTTGCGCCCCTCCAGGGTGACGAGCCGCGCTCCTGTGAGGGCGACGCTCCCCCGGGCGCGGTCGCGCGGGCGCTCCAGCTTCACCTCGCGCGCCTCCAGCTTGCAGTTTGGAGGATTTCTGCAGAGGTAGAACCGGTCGCCATCGCCGATCCCGAGGGTGGTAGCGTCGATCCAGCGCGGGGAAAGGCCGCCGTCGGTAGTGAGCCGCCGGCCGGCGAAGCCCTCGGCCTCGTAGTCGAGGAACGGCGGCTTGCCATCCGCTCCGGGAGGCTGCGGGAACGGGTGCAAGAACACCTCGTCGCCCTCTTCCCAGGCGAGCCAGCGGCCGTCGGGCGAAGGGGTGACCTCGTCGGCGTTGCGGAAGGTCGCATGGACCCGCCGGCCGCCGCCATTGCGGTCGACCGACACCAGGTCGGTGAGGAACCAGCCCTCGTCCTCACGGTGCTCGGGGAAGTAGATCCTTCCCTCGGGACCGAACGAGGGATGGACGATCTCGCGCCGGTGGCTGTAGGGCTCGTAGACGAAGCGCGGCCGGCTGACTTTGGTCAGAAGACGGAGCTCTCCTCCACCAGAAGGAAGCAGGGCGAGCTCGTAGCCGGTGTTGTCCGCCCAGGTGAACGCGGAAGCCTCCCGGATGCCGTGAACGATCAGCAGCTCGCGGCCGTCGGGGGTCCAGACCGGATGCAGGTACTCGCCGGCCGTTCCGGTGAGGCGCACCGGCTCGCCGCCTTCCGCCGGGACCTTCCAGACGTGCCCACGCCCCGGCTGGTCCCAGGTCGTGAAGGCGATCCAGCGGCCATCGGGCGACCAGGACGGGGTCCACTCCGGAGCCGTGAAGCCCTCCGGGGTAAGTCGGCGAGGTCCACCGTCCGCCCCCGTCACCCAGATCTTGTTCAGGGCCTGGAAAGCCAGCCGGCTCCCGTCCGGGGAGGCGGAGTGCCAGCGCAGCATGCGCACCCGAAGCGGGCCGTCGTCGATCCTGTGGGAGGCGTCCGCCTGCTGCGAGATCGTGCGCCGGACGCGGGCAGTGAAGGACACGGTCTCGACGTGGCCGTCGCTCACGCGCAGCCGGCGGATCTGCCCGCCCTGGGTGAGGAGGATCGACGAGCCGTCCGCGCTCCATGCGTAGCCCGGCATCGCGCGCATCCGCCGGCCGTCGAAGATCGTGGAGAGGTCGGTCTCGGCGGGGTCGAGGACGACCCGCTCGTCTCCCGTCTCCAAATCGCGCACCCGGAGGGCGGTGCGTGCGGCGTAGGCATGGCCGCGCCAGGTGGTGGTGCCGCCCGGCACCCGGCGCACGAAGGCGAGCCGGCGGCCGTCGGGGGAGATCTCGGGAGCGATGGCGCCGCCGGGGAGCGCCGCCACCGCGACGTCCTCGGCCTTGCCGGTGGCGAGCTCCAGGCGGCGGAGCCTCCGGCCGTCCAGCAGGTCGCCGCGGATCTCGTTGGAATCCTCGAGCGGAGTCAGGGCCTGGTAGTACAGATAGCGGCCGTCGCGGGAGGGCGAGGGCCACTCCGCCTGCGGTTCGACCAGCTTCTCCTCCTTCCCATCCAGAGAGATCCGGTAGAGACCGTCCCAGCGCAGGGCGTAGAGGTGCTTGCCGTCGGGGCTCCAGGCCGGCTGAAGGAGCCTGTACCTGGGATCGGTGGGGACTCGGCGAGGGGCGGAGCCGTCCGCGTTCATGATCCAGAGGTGAGGATGGCCGCCGCGGTCGGAGACGAACGCGATCTGTTTGCCATCCGGGGAGAAGCGCGGATGGATGTTCAAGGCAACCCCGCTCGGCTGCGTCAGGCACTCCGCTTCGCCTCCGGAGGCGGGCAGCCGGTAGACATGGCCCAGGAGGTCGAAGACGATCCACTTGCCATCCGGGGAGAGATCGAGGGACATCCAGGTCCCTTCGCGGATGGTGAAGTCGATCTCCCGGACCTTGCCGCGGGGCTGGGACACGTCCCAGGGGGGTTCGACGGCAAGCAGGGCCATCAGGGCCAGGGCTTTCAAAATCATCTGCTAGAGTCCCCCCATCGATGAGAAAGATCGTCCTGATCGCTCTCGGAGTTTTGATCGCCTTCCTATTACTGCAAAACATGCTCGACGGTTTCGTTCGCCAATCCATCTATCCGGCCCCTGCGGTGAGGGTGCCTCCCGCTCCGGCGCCGTTCGAGGAGGTGGGCCTCGATCTCGCCACAGGCGAGCGGATCGTGGCCTGGGCCCATGCCGACGCGGCGCTGCCTCCCGGCCGGCCGGCGGTGGTCTTCTTCCATGGCAACGGGGAGAACCTGGCGACGATGAGCATGTCCGGGACCTTCGACGAGCTCGCCCGGCTGCGGGTCGCCTGGATCGCCGTGGACTATCCGGGCTACGGGCGCAGCACCGGGAAGCCTGGAGAGGAGGGAGTGATGGCCGGCGCCTCCGCCGCGGTGACCTGGCTGAGGGAGCGCCATCCCGGCCGGCCGCTGGTCCTCTGCGGCTGGTCGCTCGGCGCGGCCACGGCCATCGGCACGGCGGCGCAGCATCCGGAGGAGGTCCGCGGCCTGATCGCCTTGAGCCCGTGGACCTCGCTGCCCGACGTGGCCCGCATCCACTTCCCCGGCTTCATCGTGCAGTCGATCCTGCGGGAGAGGTACGACTCCCTGGCCGCGGCGAAGAAGGTCCGGGTGCCCGCGCTGGTCATCCACGGCGAGGTGGACAACCTGATCCCCGCGGCCCACGGCAAGCAGGTCGCCGCGGCTCTCTCTGCGCGGTGGGTCCCCATCCCCTCGGCCGGGCACAACGATCTGCTGGCCCAGGACGAGGTGTGGACGGAGATGGAGCGGTTCCTGGACGGGCTGGCTTCAGAGCCGTAGCCCCGCTCGCACATACTCCCGCACCCGCTCCGGATCCAGACGGTCCTCCTCATCCCGTAGACAGGTCTCCGCGTCGAAGCTCAGGTCCGGAAACTCGGCGAGCAGCGGCTCGAGAAGGTGGAGGTTCGCGGCGCTCAGCCCTCCGGCCACGCCGAGCCCGAGCCCCGTTTCCGCCAGGCCGCGCAGGAAGGGGAGGAGGGCCGCGGGATCGAGCGGGCGGCCCTGCCCTCCGCTCGCATCGAGGAGGAGATCGTGGGCCAGCCCGGCGATCTCCCTTGTCCGCCGGACGGCGTCCTCCGGCGGCCCCTCCAGCATGGCGGCATCCATCTGGACCACGATGCGAAGCCGTCGGACCTCCTCCAGATCTTGGCGCGACGGCCATACCCCGTTGATCTGGAAGCCGTGGAGGTTCGGCCCGCACCGGGCGGCCAGGTCGGCGAGCTGGCGACCGAGCGTGGCGGGCTCGTCGGTGTAGTAGTGGACGAGGTTGAGGGCGAGCGGATGGTCCGGGAAGATCTCCGGGATCTCCTCGACGGCAGGAAGGCGCCGGGGATTCCTCTCCGGCGGTCGGTCGCTCGCCAACACGCCGATCATCAGGCGGCGGCGCGAGGCTGGAGGCGCGAGGGCGAGGGCCTCGCGCACCTGGGCCGCGGTGGTGAAGCCCGTTACGCCGAGATAAGGGCCTCTCATGAGCCGCCGAAGCGCACGCCGAGCTTCTTGAGGAAGTCGAACGGGGGGACGCCGCCGGCGAAGACGAAGACCCAGTCGTTGGGTAGCTCGACCTCTTGCTCTTTGACCTTGAGCTTGACGCGGTCGGAGGCGATCTCGACCGGCTGCGAGCCGAAGAGCGGTTTGATCTTGCCGGAGGCGAGGAGCGCATCGAGAGCGTCCTGGTTCTTCTTCTTGAGCCGCACGAGCTTGTTCCTGCGATAGGAGAGGGTCACCACGTTGCCCGACTGGCAGCTCAGGCCGATGGCGGCTTCCGCTGCGCTGTCCCCGCCGCCCACCACCAGGATCTTCTGGTCGCGGTACCCCTCGGCGTCCATCAGACGATACATCACCTTCGACAGCTCCTCTCCGGGCACCCCGAGCTTGCGCGGCGTGCCGCGCCGGCCCAGGGCGAGCACGACCGCCCGCGCCCGGACTTCCTCTCCGCGCGTCGTGCGCAGAAGGAAGGTACCGTCCTCTTCCCTCTGCACTTCCTGGACCGACTCTCCGAAGCGCACATCCAGTGTGTGGTCGCGGACCAGCCCCTCGAAGAGATCGAGGAGGACTTCCTTGCTGTATTCCTCCCGGTCCAGCGCTCCCCAGGGGGGAAGCTCGACCCTCTGCGTGAGGACCATCTTGCGCCGCGGGTAGTGGAGGAGGCTGCCGCCGAGAGTCTCCTCGCGCTCGAAGACCGCATAGGAGAGGCCGGAGGTGGCGGCGGTGAGGCCGGCGCTCAGCCCAGCCGGTCCGGCTCCGACGATGGCGACATCCAGGAGACCGGGAGTCTTCTCCATGCGAGGCAGGTGCTCGATCACTCGCCGTCCTTGAAAAGCCGCGTTGCGGACCAGGGAGAGGCCGCCGAGCTCGCCCACGACGTAAATACCGGGGACGGTGGTCTGGTAGTGATCGTCGAGGAGGGGGACGTCCTCCCTCGACTTGAGATCGCCGAGGCCGACCTGGATGGCGCCGACCGGGCAGGCCTCTTCGCAGCGGCCATGGCCCACGCACTTCAGGCCGTTGACCACGACCGCCGTGCCGCCCACGACTCCGAGCACATCCCCCTCGGGGCAGGCTTTGACGCAGGCTCCGCAGCCAATGCAGCGGCTCGGATCGATGTAAGGGAACTGGGCCGCGGGCTTGTCGATGCCGAGGGCCGCAGCTTCCTCCTTGCGCTCGCGGTCCAGCTTCACCCGCCGCCGGAAACGGAGGAGATAGGGGAGGACGATCAGGCCTGCGATCAGGAAGGCCGCGCCCCAGACGAGGACCGGCTCAGAAGCGATAGCCAAGCCCCAGGGTCAGACGCTGCCCTTCGATCTCGTCGCCGGTCAGGGCTTCGAGCTCGGCCTGGCCGAAGAAGTCCAGGGGCAGCTCCAACCAGAGCGAAGCGCGCGCCCACTGGGTGGAGGTCTCCTCGTCGACGAGCAGCGACTGCCTCGAGAGGGTGCCGCCCAGGCCCAGGCTCAGCTCGTGCCCGCCGCCGAAGCGGCGGCCGACCCGGGTGGTGACGAGCAGGCCGTCGGTGGTCGGATTGGTGAAGCCGAGGACGTCGGCGCCCACGAACAGCTTCAAGCCGGACAGCTCCGGGTGCCAGGCGCCGACGCCGAGGGAGAAGCTCGTCTCCGAGTCGCCGCCTTCCTCTTCGCCATCCAGGGCGTGCGCGCCCGCGGTCACGGAGAAGTTGAGCCCCCGCGCCGGACCCGCCTGGTAGCTGACCCGCAGTCCCTGCCGTGTGAGGTCGTCGAACAGCTCCGTGGGGATGAAGCGGCTCTCCTCGGTGAGGAAGCGCTCGAAACGGTCGTAGGAGATCACCAGCCGGCTGCGCTCCGAGAGACGGCCCAAGGCGGTGAGCGAGAGCTGGGAAAGCTGCGAGGTGCTGCCGGTCGCCTCCTCACGCCAACCGGTGTTGAGATCCAGCTCGGCGTGCTGAAAGAAGGTCCAGCGCCGGCCGGGATCGTAACGGGTCTCGACGGCCACGTACTCGCGGCTGATGTCGGTCTCGCCCTCTTCGCGGATGCCGGCCACGAAGAATTCGACCCCGCTCGACTCCGGGGCGATGCGGGCGAAGAGGCCGTACTTGGAGCCGGAGCCGTCGAAGCCCAGCTCCTCGACGTTCGGCCGGCGACCGTAGAAGCCACCCAGCTCCAGGGGTCCCACGACGCGCACCTTGCCGAGGCCGCCGTCCAGGTAGCCGATGCCCACGAACGGGCCGGCGCCGAGGCGGCCGAGCCGGAAGCCGTAGCGGGCGTCCTCCGGCTCGTAGATCAGGGACAGCTCGTAGAGCCGGTCGCGGCTCGTGGACTCGGGAATGCCGCCAATACTGCTGGTGAGCCGCCGCTCGCGCTCCTCGTTCAGGCTGCGCATCCGGAGACGGAGCTGGAGCGGAGTGCCGACGATGTCGCGCACCCGGACGTTGAGCCGGGCGGCCGTGCGATTGAATTCGCGGCGGCTCTCGGTGCCGTCCGAGAAGGCCTCGGTCTCCAGGGAGATCGCGCCGGTCACGCGGGTCCGGGTTGGACGCGGGCTTTCCGTTCGGGGAATGGGCTTTTCGGTCCGAGGAGCTTCCGTTGGCGGGGGAGCAGGAGCGGGAGCCGTCTCGCCGATCCGCCGCACGCGGTCATCCGCCTGGATCGCCTTGCGCTCGTTCAGGACACGGCAGGAAGCCGAGTGCTCCGCTGTGAACTGGACCTCGATCTCCGCGATGACCTCGCCGCCGCGGACGACCTCCAGACGGTCTCCGACCTCCAACCCCGCGGCCCGTCCACTATTGAGATAGATCGTGTCCGCGGACCGGTAGCGGACCGCGAGGGGGTTCTGAGCGAGCAGCGGCCCGGCCAGGACGAACAGCAGGAGAAAGAGCCTGATCTTCATGTTCACTCCCTCCCCTGCGGATGGCAGGACAGACACGCGTTGCTCTCATAGCGGTAGCCGCGGACGTCGTCGTCGTCATGCTCGTCGTCCATCTCTCTCCGATTGTGCTCGTGGCAGTTGAGGCAGGAGAAATTCTGGAAGCTCCCCTGGTTGACCGACGTGTGGCAGTCCGAGCAGCTGTTCCAGGCCCCGCGGTGCGGACCGGAGAAGATCGGGAAGAAGCGCGCGTCGTGCGCCCGGAAGTCCGCGTCCGAGAAGTCCGAGGTGGTGTGGCAGGTCTCGCAGGTAGTCGGGAAGCCGGAGCGGACGTGATCGGGCTGCGCCCTGCGGTAATCCTCGGCGTGGCAGGAGAAGCAATCCATCGGCGTGCCGCGGAACTCGAAGGGCGGGCTACCCCGGTGGCACGAGCCGCAATCCACCGCCGCGTGCGCTCCGGTCAAGGGGAACAGGCTCGCGTTGTGGATCTCGAAGACCCGGCGCCGGCTGTCCCAGCCGTGCGGCGAGTGGCAGCTCTCGCACGAGAGCCCGAGCTCGCCGCGGTGCGGATCGCGGTGGCAGTCCGCGCACGCCGAGGCCACGCGCTGGAACTGGAGGTCCTGGTGGCACCCCAGGCAGGCTACCTTCTGGTGGCTCTTGATAAGAGGAAACCCCGTCTCCTTGCCATGATCGAAGGGCAAGGGCTTGCGCAGCGGCCGCCATCCCTCGGGGGAGTGGCAGGTCTCGCAGCCCTGGCGTAGCGGTCCGTGGGGATTCTCCTGCGCCAGCGCGCTTCCTCCCAGAAGGAAGAGGAGAGGAAGAAGAAGCCAATGTCTCATGAGTTTCTCCCCGTTTGTAAGAGATGACAGCCTTCGCAGGTGATCGGCAGCGGTTTGAAGCGGACGGGGTTCTTGCCATGGCACTTGGCGCAGGGGAGGCGGGCGTGAGCCCCCTCCAGCTTGAAGCGCGATTGCCGGTCGTGGTCGAACGTGACGCGGGCCCAGCCCTGCACTGAGTGGCAGGACTGGCAGCCCGCCTGGACGAGCTGCCCCTTGTGGGGATCGCCGTGGCAGGCCTGGCACTCGGTCGATTCCCAATTGAAGCGGACCACCCCGGAGGCGTTCTTTTTGTGACAGGAAATGCAAGGAACCGCGAGGTGCGCCCCTTGGAGAGGAAAGCCGGTCTTCTGATGCCGGTCCATCGTGAAGGTCGACGGAGAGAAGCCCGCCAGCGTATGGCAGCTCTCGCAGGCCGAGCTGGCGATCTGGCCGGCATGAACGTTCTTGTGACAATCCGCGCACGCCTGGAACTTCGCGAAGCGCAGGCTCCGGCCGGAGGTGTGGCACGACTGGCAGCTCACCTTCTGATGCGCGCCGCGTAGGGGGAAGCGAGTCCGGTCGTGATCGACCTTCGCGCCGTTCCATCCCGTGGTCGAATGGCACTGCTGACAGGAGGTTCCGAGACGACCCTGATGCGGGTCCTTGTGGCAATCGGTGCACCGCTGGTGCGCGAGCTTCGTGAGCTTCCCGGATTTGTGACAGCTCGCGCACGCCACGGTCTTGTGCTGACCAGTGAGAGGGAAGCCGGTGCGGCTGTGATCGAAGCCGGTCGTCTTCCATCCCGTGGTGGAGTGGCACTGCTGGCACGTCGCGCCGAAGCGCCCCTGGTGCGGGTCCTTGTGGCAGCTCGAGCAGCTCTGGTGCTGGATTCCTTTGAACTGCCCGCCCGGGTGACAGCTCGCGCAGGCGACCTTCTGGTGCAATCCGGTGAGAGGGAAGACCGAATGGTCGAGCTTCACGAGCGGCTTCCAGGCTGCCGTCGTGTGACAGGAGACGCAGGCCTTTTGGGCGAACTGTCCGCGGTGCTCGTCCTCGTGACAGGAGCGGCAGGTGGGGGAGAGACCGAGAAAGGTTTTCTTCGGTGGACGATGGCACGACTGGCACGCCTGCTTGGCGTGCGCTCCTTGCAGGGGCCATCCGGTCAGCCGGTGATCGAATCCGGCCTGTCCTTTCTTTCCCCAATCGATGAGCTGGAACTCCCGCCCGTGGTGCTCGATGTGGCAGGTCTGGCAGGCGCGGTACTCGGGCCGGGCGTGGAGCCGGCTGGACTTGATCGCCGTGTGACAGTCGAGGCACTTCGAAGGCGCCACGCCCTGGCCGGCCTGGTGGCACTTCAGACAGTTGGCGCTCCCCTCCAGCTTGGCGTGCGGCTGGCTGAGCTTGCCGGGGGAGAGCTGGGCCGCGAGGGGGGCCGAAGCCAGGAACAGCGCCAGCACGATCCCCTGCCACATCCTATTGCCAGGCGTAGCCGGTCATGATCGCGACCGCGATGTGGAGGATCATGAAGAGGTACATCACGACCGCGAAGGGTTTGTGAAGGACGTGCCAGTGATGGAACAGCTCCTGGAGGCGGTTCCAGAGCAGCAGCCGGCGCTGGAGGAGCGCCTTCTGGCGGATCGTCCGGAGCAACTCGGCGGACCCCTGATGGGGGAAAGATCGGCGGAACGAGCGCAGCCGCCAGCGCAGGCGAATCCCGTCCAGAGGCATGCGCAAGAGGGAAGGCGACAGGTCTGCCGCCAGGGCCTCCAGCTCCTTCACCGGCTCTTCCCCCAGCTCTTCCTTGAGCCGCAGGGAGAGCTCCGCGTTCAGCTCCTCGACCTCCTTGAGGCTGAGCTGGTCGCCGGCTCGCGTGCGTGGGATCTGGAGATAGAGATAGCGTCCGAGGACCCCCGAGAGCGCCACCACCACCATCGACCAGAAACTGAGCGCCACCAGCCCGTGTACCTTGAACGAGCTGTGCAGCACCACCAGCAGCGGCCCGATCACGCCGCAGAAGATGTGGAAGTCGAGCCAGTCGCGGAGCTTGCCCGCGCCGCGCAGGGCCCTGGTCCGCTTGCGCACCGAGTAGACGAGCATCGTGACCATCAACGACGAGCCCACGATGCCGAGCAGATGCCCGCGGGAGCCGCCGGGCTTGAGCGTCCAGTAGTCCTCGTGCCGCGGCCGCTCGATCAGCGGGGTTCCGTAGTACGAGCGGCCCTCCCACGCGTAGAGGGCGATGACCGCCAGCGCGGCGGCGTAGACCGTGGTCAGGACTAGTTTGCGGACCGGTAGCTTCATCCCAACAGAGATGAGACAGCCGCACCGGCCCGTCCGGAACAGAAGAAGTTTTTTAGACCGGCTTCGGAGCCCAGGCGTGGAAGAAGCTGACGATCTCGGCCACGGAGAGCAGCGCGTTGGCATTCCGGAACTCGCCGTCCGTCTGCGCCTTGACGAGCGTGCCGTCGGGCTCGAGGATCGCGATCGCCGGGATGCCGCGCACGACGTCCATGCCGTAGTCGGCCATGATGTCGAGGTTCTGGTTGCGGTTGCCCACCGTGATCTTCACGACGATGTAGCTCGGCTCGAGGATGGGCGTGACGAGCCGGTGGGTGAGCGCCCGGTTCAGGGCATAGCAGTCCGGGCACCAGTCGGCGCCGAACACGACCGCCACGCGCTTGCCCTCCCGGCCGGCCTGCTTCAAGGCGGCGTCGATGGCCCCGTGGGCATCGGCCTCGTAATCGTTCATGTCTGTCCTTCCTCCCTCAATTTCATTCATAGGATCGGATGGTGGCCAGGGTCAGGCGCCCGGCCCAGTCCAGGGTCTCCGGAGTGACTTTCTCCGGAGTGTCCAGGGGGGAATGATAGGACGGTTCGACGCCGGTCCAAAGCCAGCCCGTCTCGATCCCCCGGCTGGCGAAGGGCACGGAGTCCGAGACCTGGGGGGTGAAATGCTCCCGCGCGGGCACGCCGAGGCGCCCCGCGAGGCCGAGCATCCGCTGGTGGACGCCGCGCTTCATGTTGATCCGCAGGGTGGAGAGAAGGACATCCCCGCGGCCGATCATGTCGAGGTTGATCATGGCCGCGAGGTTGCGCGCCGCCGCGGGAGAGAGGCCCTGGGCGTAATGCCGCGAGCCGCCGAGGGATTGGTGCTGAGGACCGGGCCGGCCCTCCTCGGCACCGAACGCCACGAACACCACCGGCAGCCGGGCGGGACGAGCTGCCAGCACCCGCGCAAGCTCCAGGAGGACCGCCACCCCTGAAGCGTTGTCGTTGGCCCCCGGGCTCCCCACGACCGTGTCGTAGTGCGCGCCGACCAGGAGGTAGCGGTCCACCGAGGGATCAAGCTCGGGAAAGGCCACCACGTTGGCGGACTCCCCGCCGGGAAGGGGAACCGGCTGGCGCTCGACCCGGTAGCCTTCCGCCGCCAGGGATTTTTCGATGTAGGCGGCAGCGCGAGCCTCCGCGGGGCTGCCGGTGGGACGGGGGCTTGCGGCGAGTGCCCGCAGATGTGCCATGGCCTGCTGAATGTTGATCGCCTCCCCCTGGACACGCACCACGGGCCGGGGGGCGGGGGGCTCGGGTGCCTCGCGGCAGGCAGCAAGCAACAGCGCCAAGGTGAGGGCTCGGCAGGCAGAGCGCATCCCGGAAGAATAAAGGACCTAAAGGACTTAAAGGACGTAAAGGACATCCGGAAGTCCTTTTGGTCCTTTCCGAGGAACTTCCCCCCACCCTCCACCGTACACTACCCCTGATGAAGATCCGCACCCAGCTCGTTCTAGCCTTCCTGCTGCTCTCCGTATTACCCCTCACCGGGATCGTCCTCTACTCCTACGCCTCTTCCCAGCGGGCCGTGCGCAAGGTCGTCGAGGCCGAGGCCGAGGAGCTGACGCAGGAGATGAACGGCCGGATGTCCACGATCCGGGCCGAGCTGGGGCGCAGCGCCGAGCGGGTGGGCGAGATGCAGGTCGCCTCGCTGATGGACCGGCGAGAGGCGGAGGAGCTGGAGAGGGAGTTTCCCGAAGTGCTCCGGGCCATGGGCGACTCGGCGGCCCTGGTGGACTCCCTGGAGTTCACGCCGGTCGCGCCCCCAGCCCCGGCTGCGACGCCTGCGCCTGCGACGCCTGCGGATACCGCCCCCGCTCCCGAGCTGCCCACCCCCGGCGTGTCCGGCGTCCCGGAGAGTCTTCTCGCTCCACCCGCCCCTCCCGCTCCACCCCCTCCGGTGATCATCGACGTCCAGGGGATCCTGGCAGAGGTCGAGAGAGCGCACGCCGGGGCCGGAATCATCGAGGACGACCCGGTGGTCCAGAAGGCGATCGAGGAGGCAGCCCGGATCGCGGCCCTCGCTGCGGGCACTGCCGGCGGCCGGGTCATTGTCCACTCGCCGGAGATGCAGAAGGAGACCGCGGAGCTGGAGAGGAAGGTGCGCGAGGTCGAAGCGCGCAACCAGGAGCTGAAAGCCCGGATCGCACAGCAGCGCAGGGCGGCCCGCCTCCTCATCGGCAAGGACATCGGCGCTCCGGTCAAGGAGGAGGGAGGGCGAGTAGTCGGCTGGGTCCGCGTCCAGGTCCGCCCCGAGGAGATCCTCCGCCGGGTGCTCGGAAGGGCGCGCCGCGAGCGGGGAGAGATCCCGTTCGCCATCGACGCCGAGGGCAAGGTCCACACCGCCAGCGAGGAGGACCTCCAGAAGGTCAAGGCCCTGCCGATCCAACGGAGCCTGGTCGCCTCCTCCCGGCAGATCCTCGACGGCTGGGTCGTCGTGACCTCCAAGGACGAAGAGAGCGGGCTCACCCTCGGGGTGGCGCGGCCGATCCGGCAGTCCCTGGAAGAGCTCAAGCGCACCGCGGCGCGCAACTTCGGCTACGGCCTGGCCCTGATCGCCTTCGCCCTGGTGGGCATCCTGCCGCTGTCGAACCGGATGACCCGCGACGTGGGCGTCCTGCAGCAGGGCGCGGAGCGGATCGCGCAAGGGGACCTGGCGACGCGGGTCTCGGTGCGGTCGCGCAACGAGATCGGCGCTCTGGCCACGGCGTTCAACCGCATGGCCGGGGACCTGCGCACCAACCAGGAGAAGCTCGTCGAGCAGGAAACCGAGCAGCGCCTCCTGCGCAGCGAGTACGAGCGCAAGACCCGCGAGCTGGAAGAGGCCCGCACCTTCCAGCTCTCCCTCCTGCCCAAGACCCTGCCCACCCATCCGGGCTTCGAGATCGCCGTCTCCATGCAGACCGCCACGGAGGTCGGGGGCGACTATTACGACTTCCACCTGTCCGACGACGGCGTCCTGACCACGGCGGTGGGAGATGCCACCGGGCACGGCGCCCGGGCCGGGACCATGGTGACGGTGGTGAAGAGCCTGTTCTCCGCCGATTCCGGGAGATCGGCTCCGCGGGATTTCCTGGCCGAAGCCGCCGGAGCCGTGAAGCGCATGGAGCTGGAACGGATGGCCATGAGCCTGACTCTCGCCAGAATGGAGGAGAAGACCCTCACGCTGGCCGCCGCCGGAATGCCTCCCGCCCTGCTGTACCGCGCCGCGTCCCAAGAGGTGGAAGAGATCGCCCTGGAGGGGATGCCGCTGGGCGGTCTGGCCTACGATTACCAGGAGCTGAGCCTGGAAGTGGCCTCTGGAGACACTCTGCTCCTGATGAGCGACGGTCTCCCCGAGCTGCAGGACGTGCAAGGCGAGCCCTTCGGCTATCCCCGAGTGCGCCAGAGCTTCCAGGATCTCGGCGGTAACGCTCCCGAGGACGTCATCGCCGGCCTGGGAGACGCAGCGCGCACCTGGACCGGCGGAAAACCTCCCAACGACGACGTTACGTTCGTGGTTGTCCGAGTACGGGCGTAGCCGCGCGTGATTCCCCTGGCTGCTTGACTCAGGCGGGCGATCCTTTTACCTTAAAGCCATGTCCAACGAAGAGCTGACCCAGAAGGTGCTGGCGCTCCCACTGCCTGAGCGGATCGATCTGGCACAAGCGCTTTGGCAGAGCATTGACGAGATGCGCGAGGACGACGGCAACGCTGAGGAGCGGAAAGCCCTTGAGCAGGCCAAGAGGCGGGATCGGGAGCTGACTACGGGGGCGGTCGAAGGTCGTTCTCACCAGCAGGTCATGGAGGCTGCCCGCCGAGCCCTCCGATGAGGCTGATCTATCATCCGGATGCCGAGATGGAGTTGATTGAGGTCGCCAGGTTCTACGAAGGACGGGAGCAAGGGCTCGGCGAGCGTTTTCTGCGCGATTTCGACACCGACATCACCGCCATTCTCGAAGCCCCCGATCGCTGGCGGATAGTCGAGGATGACGTGCGACGCTTCCTGATGCGGCACTTCCCTTACGGCATCTACTACCGCAGGGAAGGCGAGGATCTACGGATCCTTGTCGTCAAGCACCATAGTCGTCATCCTGACTACTGGAAATACCGCCTGGGATAGCTAGCCTGGATTATTCATGAACTTTGCTCTCTTTAAGGATTTTTCCGGCCGTGGAGCTTCGAGAGCTATCCCGTGATGGTTTCGGTGTCGAGAAAAAGGTCTTGGCGCCAATGTCTGCTTTGTCGAGCAGAGGGATCAAGGCCGATTCTCGGATTCAAGACACACTTTGCCCATGATGTCTGCTGGGAGAGTCGTCGAGGGTCGGCTTGGTGCTCAGGCAGGCAAGGGTTCGC
>DASUNJ010000549.1:0-8256 GCA_036277235.1 Thermoanaerobaculia bacterium
GCCAGATAACGAAGTGAGCGTCAAGACCACCTTCAAGCTGCCTGATCCTGTCCCGAGCTCGATCTCCAGCCAAGTGAAAGTCGCAAGCCAGGTCGGGGACGCCACCAGCGAAGTGGAGGTGGTGAACTGTCCCGAGCCCGAGCCCGAGCCCATCTCCCTCCTCTGCACCGGGATCACCGGGATCTTCGTGGAGGGCGCGACGATCACCTGTACCTTCGAGATGACCAACCACGGGCCAGCGGTCCAGATGGACAACCCCGGGGACGAGTTCACGAATATCCTGCCCGCTGGCCTGACTCTGGTCACCGCCGCCGCGAGTAGCGGCACGATCTCGACCCCAGGCAACACGGTCATCTGGAACGGCGGGATCGAGGTGGAAGAGACCGTTACGGTCACGTTCGACGCGACCATCGACGTGGGCACCGCGGGCTCCACCTTGTGCATCCAGGCAAAGGGCTCGTTCGATCTCGACGGGACCGGCACCAACGAGACGGAGTTACTGTCGGACTACCCCGGGGTGCCGGGAGATGCGGACCCCTGCTGCTTCTTCGTGAGCCCTATATTGGGGCCGGTGATCATCCCCACCCTCTCGGATCTGGCCGCCGTGGCCCTGGCGCTGCTGCTGGCCGCGCTCTCCCTCGGGCGGCTCAGGCGTCCTTCTGCAGGAAGATGACCCGCACCCCGTCCGGGTCGTGGGTCTCGAAGATCAGGTTGCCCTCGTCGTCCTTGCGCAGGCCGCCGGGGATGTTCTTGTCGCGGAAGAGGCACTCGGAATACGCCTGCTCGGCCGAGGCTACCACCATCACCAGCGCCATCTTTTGCTGCGGCCCCTGGTACTCGTAGCTCTCGTCCATCCGGCCGTTTTCCTCGCCGGCCGGGCGGCCGAGCACCTCGATCACGCCGGGGCCGGCCTGGAAGAGCGCGCCCCTCCCGTCCTCGCGGTCCCAGTTCTGGAGACGCGGCAGGGACAGCGAATCCCCGTAGAAACGCAGGGCGCGTTCGAAGTTCCGCGTGCGGATCACTGCTCGAAACTGCCGGATCTCCATCTCGGTGCCTCCCCCTTTGGTATCGCCCTCGGAGCCCTCGGCCTGATGGCCCGGCGGCAGCACAGCATTACCACATTCGGCAAGGGACTTTCAAAGTCCGAGGGGGTGGTATCCTCTGCGGCGTGAAACAGAGTCGTCTCCGCGGTGCCCCGGCGCTCGCCGGCCTGCTGCTCGTCTTCGTGCTCGTCGCCGCGTTCCAACTGCCCGCGCCGCCGGGCCCGCCGGCCGTACCCGGCGGGCAACCGACCCGCTCCCCGACCGTCGCCCTCGACGGCCAGGACATCCCGGTCCCGGTGACCATCAACCCGTCCGGGCCGCTCGTCGCCTTGGAGCCCCTGGCCCAGCGCCTCGGCGGCGAGGTCATCGCGGACGAGTCCGGCGAGAGCACCACGCTGCGCATCGAGCAGACCGACGTGGTGCTCGGCCTCGGCAGCGCCATCATCACCGTGGGCGAGAAGCTCGTCTCCCTCACCCAGCCGCCCGTGCGCGGCGACGGGGGGATCCTGGTCCCCCTCGATTTCCTGCGCAACACCTGGGGCGACCTCCTCGGCTATGCCTTCGAATGGCGGCCCGAGGCCTCGCGCCTCCTGATCACCCGCCGCGGCGCCCGCGAGCTCACGGTGGTCACCGACGTGGTTCACCAGCAGGGGATCACCACGGTGGTGCTCCAGTTCGCCGAGGTGCCGCGCTACCGGATCGAGAGGCAGGCCGGCGAGGTCCGCGTGCAGATGATCGCCGACCGCCTGGCCGTGCCGTTCCAGCGCCCCCTGATCGTCGACCCGCTGGTCCGGGAGGTCGCCATCACGCCGGAGCAGGTGCGCGTCCAACTCATGCCGGGGGCGGAAGCCCAGAGCTACGTCCTCGAAAACCCGTTCCGGATCGTGCTCGACGTCCACCAGCCATCCTCCGTGGACGTCCCGACGCCGACGATGGCACGGCCCCGGGACACGCCGCGCCTGCGCACCATCGTCATCGATCCCGGCCATGGCGGCACCGAGACCGGCGCCATCGGACCCAGCGGCATCCAGGAAAAGGAGCTGACGCTCATCCTCGCCCGCGACCTGGAAGCCCGCCTGGAGCAATCCGGATTCCGCGTCATCCTCACGCGCAACGAGGACGCCAGCGTCCCGCACGACAACCGGACGGCCATCGCCAACCAGAACAAGGCCGATCTGTTCATCTCGATCCATCTGAACTCGTCGCTCGGCTCGGGCGCGTACGGCGCCGAGACCTACTTCCTGAGCGCCGAGCCCACGGATGCGACCGCCGCCCGCGCCGCCGCAACTGAGAACACTGCCGCCGCCGAGAACACGGATGCGGAGCCGGCGCCCGAGGCGGACCCGCAGGCGATGGCAGACCTCGAGCTCATCCTCTGGGACCTGGCGCAGAGCCATCACATGGCCGAGAGCCAGCGCTTCGCCAAGCTCGTGCAGGGGGAGCTCAACCAGACCCTCCAGCTCCGCGACCGGGGCGTCAAGCAGGCGCCGTTCCGCGTGCTCATGGGCGCGGCCATGCCCGCCGTCCTCGTCGAGCTCGGGTTCCTGAGCAACCCGGACGAGGAGAAGAAGCTGCAGGACCCCGAATACCGCGGCAACCTGATCGCCGCCCTGGCCCGGGCCGTCCAGCGCTACAAGGCCCTGGTGGAAAACCGGCCCGATCCGACGGCCCCGTCTCCGTCTGCGACTCCGGGAGCCGCTCCAGGGGGAGGCGGACCTCTCACCCCTGTCCCCCCCTCTCCCACCCCCTCCCGTCCTCCGGGAGAGGGGCGCCCCCTCCCTCCCCTGGCGCGGTCTTCTCCGGTTCTTCCCCCCTCTCCCGGTTGGGTGGGAGTGCGATGGGAGAGGGGGCCAGGGGGTGAGGGGCAGTCCGGAGGACCCGGAGCGTCATGAGCCGGCGCGCGGCGGGGCTGGTCCTCGGCGCAGCGCTCCTCCTCCTCGTCGGCGGCCTGGCCTGGTGGCTGCTGGCGGGGCGGAGTGGGCAGCCCGGGACGAAGGGGAGCGCCGAGGAGACCGGCGGGCCGGTCGAGCCGGTCCAGTTCATCCTCTACTTCCCGGCGGATGGCGGCCGTCTCGCCGGAGAGCGCCGCGAGCTGCAGGTCACCGAATCCCCTCGCGACCGCACGCGCAAGATCGTCCAGGGGCTCCTCGCGGGTCCCAAGGCGCAGAACCTCTACCGGCCGTTCCCGCAGGGGGTGAGGCTGGGCTCGGTGCTGCTCGTCGACGACGTCATCTACCTCGACCTCGTCTGGGACGGCCACCCCGAGCCGCCCTCCGCGGGAGCGACCGAAGAGATCCAGCGCATCTACAGCATGGTCGACTCGATCTGCCTGAATGTGCCGCAGGTGCAGCGGGTCTCGATCCTCTGGAACGGCTTCCAGCGCCTCACCTTCGGCCATCTCGACCTGAGCCGGCCGATGCGCCCGAACCGGAGCCTCGTAGCCCCGTGATCGACTCGATCGGGGTGTTCGATTCCGGGGTCGGAGGGCTGACGGTGGTCACGGCGCTCCGCCGCCGGCTGCCGCGCGAGTCGATCCTCTACCTGGGAGACACGGCGCGCCTCCCCTACGGCAGCAAGTCGCCCGACACGGTCACCCGCTACACCCGGCGCAACATCGAGTTCCTGACCGAGCGCGGGGTCAAGGCCGTGGTGATCGCCTGCAACACGGCCTCGGCGCTGGCCCTGCCACACCTGGAGCCCGGGCTCCCCACCTGGGGGGTGATCGGACCGGGAGCCCGCAAGGCCGCCGAGGTCAGCCGCGGCAAGGTGGGGATCATCGCCACCGAAGCGACCGTGCGCTCGGACGCCTACGCCCGGGAGCTGCGCCGGCTGCGTCCCGACCTGGAAATCCTGAGCCGCGCCTGCCCGCTCCTCGTCCCCCTGGTCGAAGAGGGCTGGCACGACGATCCGGTGACGGAAGAGGTGGCGCAGCGCTACCTCGCCCCGCTCCTCGAAGCCGGGATCGACACCCTCGTCCTCGGCTGCACGCACTACCCGCTGCTCAAGCAGGTGCTCCAGCGCGTGGTCGGACCCGACGTGGTCCTGGTGGACTCGGCCGAAGCCGTGGCCGAAGTGGTGGCCGAGGGCCTGGCCGAGCGCGGCCTGGAAGCGGGAGATCAGCCGCCCGCGAGCCACCTCTGCGTGACCGACGCCGGAGAGAGCTTCCGCCGCCTCGCCACCCGCATCCTGGGGGAAGCGGACCTCCCCCTGGAGTGGGTGGAAGTGACCTGACCAGGGGCGAAAGGAGGGCGGGCGAAACCGCCCGCCCTCGGTAGGGTGTTGCCGCCGAACGACTACTCGGGCAGTGGCGCGATCGGCGGGCTGGGCGGCGCGGGATCGGCCGGCTGAGGAGCACGACGCTTCCGCAGGGGCGCGACCCCGAACTCCACCAGCGTTTCGTTGTGGCCACCGAAGTGGGCCTTCAGGGCGGAGCGCAGCCGCGAGGCCGCGGCCCGCCCTTCGGCCACCAGGGCCCGGCTGCGCTTGGCCCCCTGGCTGAGCTGGGCACGGGCCGCAGCCTTGTTCGCTTCCAGCCCCCTCCCTTCCTCCAGAAGCTCCTGGAGCGGCTCCAGAAGCCCCGAGAGGTCGGGCAACCCCGTCTTGTTGTTGACCCCCTTGATCAGAAGGTCCCAGTCGGCCATGAAATCGGGGAACGAAGAAATTTCAGACATTGTGCTTCTCCTTTCTTTTCTGCTTCTTGATTAACGTTCGTCCTTCTCCCGGACCACCCGGGGAAAGCGAGACTCCTACCCGTTCCGCAACTTCTCCTACATCGAGCACCTCCTCTCTTCACCAGCAACCTTACTGCTCTACCGACGTTGCGCATGATGAACCGGCTCCGGGAGGCTTGTCAACCCAGATGTATACGGCGTATACAACTTTATGATCTCAACGCTTGCCATGAGCCGGCATTCTGGAGCAGGATTCTCTCCGTCGTGCTTCAGTTGCAGCCATGCGAGGTCCAGCGGGGATCGCCGAAGGTCGAGCGGCTGCCGCAATGGTTCCAGCGGCTGCCGCAAAGGCTCCAGCGCCAGCCGCGCAGGGTCGGGCGCCGCCGCACGGGGGTTCGCATGAGCCGGCGGAGGGCGGGCGGCTGCCGCCGGACCCCGGGCGGCTCCGGCCGAAGGTCGAGCGGCACCCGCTGAAGGTCGGGCGCAGCCGCTGGAGGTCGAGCGGCAGCAACCGAGGGGCGGGCGAAGGCCGCTGGAGGTCGAGCGTGAGGCGCTGGGAGCCGGGCGGCACCCTCCCCAAGGCCGAACGGCTGCCGCCGGAGTCGAGCGGAAGGTGCTGAAGGTCGAGCGGCGGCGGCCGGGGCTTCGGAGGCACAGGAAGGAAGAAGCCGATAACCCGCTCGGGCCCCGGCCGACCGGCACCGTGGATGCGTCCACGTCTGCCGCTGGTTCTTTGACAATTCGGAAGGGACGGCGGCCGCCGAGTCCAAGGACGCCGCCGTCCCGCCCCGCCGTTGGAAGAGGGCGGGGTTGCGCTGGAGGGAGCTCCGGAGGGTGGAGGTGTACTCCGGGGCTCCCAACAGTGCCTGCTACCTCCCTAGTACTGAGTCTTTGCCGCTTTTAGGTACTCTCTCAGACTGGGAATGCCAATCTAAGATACTGATATGCATGGACTTAGCTCGAAGTACCTGAGGAGAAGGTTTCCCGGAGCAGAGCCAGGCCGTCCAACCTGAGCAGGGCAGTCTCTACTAAGGAGAGCATTAATCTCTGCCCGACGGATGCTTTAGGCACTTGAATGGCGAGACAATCTAGGAGATACTTGACTTAGGTGAATGACCCGCTAGTAAGCGCTACTGCGTTGGTGTAGAATTTCTACGAGGAGATTTGCCTCTCTCCTCCTAAGACGCAGCTTTACGCCTGCGCGGGTGCCGTCGCTCTGTGTTTACTGAATTAGGTCTGGTGGTGGACTAAGTCCTTGGCAACTATCACTTACTGCTCCGATATTACCGAAGATGTGACCATTCGCCTTGAGCGCCTAGGCCTTGAAGGCCTAATCTCCGCGCTCCCTGTAACTCGTCTCGCCGGCATCTATTTCATGGGTCTGCTAGGCCGAGAGAACAAATCACCTCACCAATCGCGATTCCACCACAGCGTAGCCGTCGCAGGGCTAGTGCTTAGGATACTTGGGCGTACGGACCTACCAGAAGTAATAATCCGACATGCTGCATCGGCCGCACTCCTACATGATGCATCTCAGTGGGCACTCTCGCACAGTTGCGAGGGGGCGTTCGCGCGTTTGACGCGATTCAACAACGGCCGCATTATTCACGCGATGATATTCGAGGAGCCCGTTCTTCCTCCAAAATATCATCTTGGCAAACTTCTAGATCGCATTTCAATTGATCGAGATAAGCTTTGGATGATTCTTGATCGCAAAAAACAGTGCGCGACTTATGGAACTTTAGACGCCGGCTGGAGATTAGTCCTGGAACTTTTCTCATGCTCCATGCACCCAGACACCATCGATGGCATAACAAGGGCCTGTGAAATTTTCAATTTGCACTGCCCGAGCCGAGAAGCACTCGCAGACTGTTTCGAGTACCGAACTGGATCACTCGGCGTGAGACGGACATCGCTTGACCTAATAGATGATTTCTGGCGGTCCAAGGCCACTGTGTACGCCGATAAGATTCATGATACCTCCTCGATAGCACTCGAACTACGATATTCGTTGGCCGTGACTGAGCACTTGGCTGGAATATCCCTCGGCGGCGCGCTCGATCTCGATGATACGATGGTGCTAAACGCTGTGGGGCACTCCTTACCAAACCTTACTCGTAAGACTGCTGCTCAGGGCTATAAACTGCGTTTTCGAGAGCCCCGGAGATATTTCATAGAGCGCTCGGCACTTGAAGAAAGAGATTTTATCCTCGCTTCGGACTTATCCCTTCGCTACAAAAGCTCTGCACACGCATGAAGTTATGACCTGGAGAGATGCATTCCGCGAGCTTGAAACGCGGTTAGGAAAGGGTTCCTGCGAAAATCTTTCAAGCGCTGGAGAGTTTTCGGAAAAAAGAATCGATGCTATCAGGATCTGCATTGAGAATTGCCCTGAGCTTAAGGAGGCTGAAGGCAGAGGATTCGGTTGGATTGTGACAGGTTCTTTAGGGAGACTAGAGGCGCTTGAAGCATCTGATGTGGATCTCATGCTGTTGTTACCTCCTGGCGTGCACACCACTTCTGGCGATGTAATCGATTTGGACCAATTGGCAAGAAAACTACTGGGTGACGCGCTGGGCGTGAAGATCTCGCAGGGCAAGAACTTGACAAGCCCAACATCCCAAGACGAAATCAGCTCACCGGATTATATAGGCGGAGACCTTGATACCGTTGCTTATTTGACCAAAAGAACTCTACTGCTCACAGAGTCTCGCTCCATCCTACGGCCTGAAGTAAGGCTGGCATTTCGGGATGCGGTATTCGATGCATTCTTTAAGTCTGCTCAAACAAAGGGCCGGCATCTGCTCTCTCTGGTCAATGACATCGCGAGATACTACAGAACTGTCTGCGTCGACTATAAATCCCGGGTTGATTCGGAACGAAAGCCTTGGGCTGTCCGAAATATAAAGCTCCGCCATGCAAGGAAGTACTGGTTCTTCAGTTCTATGTTGGCAATGGTTTGTGCGGCAGCAAGGTTCGAGCACAAGCTCGATTCTGCCGAGGAGGAGGTCAAGAATCTATTCGACCAGACACCAACAGAGCGCCTTCTTTGGGCACTTGACAAGGCAGGCCTATCAAATCATCTCAATGTTATTTGTTGGTATGAGAAATATTTAGGACTAATCGGTAATCCCGCAATACGTGATGAGTTAGACACAGTAGACCATCCCAAGCGCTATAACTCAGATGCCTTTCGATTGCTGAAGGACAATTCAGATAGCCTGCACATGGCAATGATTGATATCATCGAGGCGCTCCCACCTCATTGGCGTCGTCATCTGCTTGGCCACTTCTTGTTGTGAGTGGCTGAAGCGGTCAAGTTGAAAAAGGAGAGACCCCCTACGGCTCCCGACGGTGATCGACGCCTCAAAGGCTGCCGAGGCCGCACCGGCCGAGGGAAAGAACCCCGCGGAGGTCCTCGCGGAAACCCTGCACGCTCTGGAGACGGTCGAGGCGATAACCGTCCATTGGCTCTTCTTCTCGCGGTTCGATGAAGACCTCCCTGCCGAGGTTCTAGGAAACCGGGTTCCACGGTTATCCCA
>DASUNJ010000550.1:0-2771 GCA_036277235.1 Thermoanaerobaculia bacterium
AGCAACTCCGCCATCGCAGAGGGAACGGTGTTGACCAGGGTGACCTCGGAGGACGCCGGCAGTGCCGGCAGCTCCAGCGCGTTGGCCGCCAGGATCACCGTGCCGCCGCGGCCGAGCGTCACGAACAGCTCGAAGACCGACAGGTCGAAGTTGATCGACGTCGCGGCGAGCACGCCCGCCATCTCCGCATCCGAAAACACCCGGGACGACCATGGGACCAAAGCCGCGGCCGTCCGGTGCTCGATAGCCACCCCCTTGGGCCGGCCGGTCGAGCCCGACGTGTAGATCACGTAGGCCAGGTTGCCGAGGCCCGGTGGGCGCGGCTCTGTTTCGCCACCCTCCCAGTCTTCGTCGAGGCAGACGGTGCGCGCCACCAGATCCCCAAGCCGGGGCAGGAGCCGACGCTGGGTGAGGACGACCGGCGGCCCGGAACCGACTTCCAGGTCCTCCAGGATCCAGGCCAACCGTTGCGCCGGATACTCAGGATCGAGCGGCACGTAGGCGCCGCCGGCCTTGAGCACGGCCAGCATCCCCAACACCATCTCGGCCGAACGCTCGACACAGATCCCCACCGCCGCCTCAGGTCCCACGCCAAGCCAGGCCAGGCGCCGCGCCCAGCGGCTCGCCTCCGCGTCGAGCTCGGCATAGGTCAGCCGGCCGGAGCCGGAGGCGAGCGCCGTGGTGCCGGGTGCCCGCCTCGCCTGCTCCTCGAAGAGCACGTGCAGGCAGGCGGCCGCTTGCTCGGGATCGGTCCGGTTCCACTCCAGGAGCTGCCAGCGCTCGGCCTCGGCGAGCAGGGGCAGGTCCCAGACGCTCCGCTGGGGCTCCGCGGCCGCGGCGGCGAGGAAGGTCGCGAAGCGCGCGAGCAGGAGGTGGCCGGTCGCGGCGTCGAAGAGGGCCGCATCGAGCTCCAACGCGGCGTCAATCCTCTCGCCGTTCTCCGCCAAGCCGAGGAGCAGATCGAGCTTGGACGTGCCGCTCGACATCGGAAGCGTCTGTGCGGCGAGCCCGGGGAGGACAGGGACGGCGGATGGCGCGCTCCGCCAGGTTAGCATCACCTGGAACAGCGGCGGCCGGGACAGGTCACGCTCCAGCCGCAGCTCTTCGACCAGGCGCTCGAACGGAACGTCCTGGTGGACCCAGGCCCCGAGGCTCGCTTCGCGCGTCCGCGCCAGCAACTCCGTGAAGGTCGGGTCGCCCGTGAGATCTCCTCTCAGCACCAGGGTGTTGACGAAGAGGCCGATCAGCCCCTCGATCTCGGCGCGTCCGCGGTTGGCGACAGGCGAGCCCACGAGCACGTCCTCCTGGCCGGAGATGCGGGCAAGCAGGGTCTGGAAGCCGGCCATCAGCACCATGAACAAGGTCGCTCCCTGCCGCCGGGCCAGCGCCCGCAGCCCGCGCGCCAGATCCTTCGGCAGCTCGGCGGACACCTGAGCGCCGCGCAGGCTCTGCACCGCCGGCCGCGGCCGGTCGAGCGGCAGGTCGAGCGCGGCGGGCGCGCCGGCCAGCCGCTCGCGCCAGTAGCCGATCTGCCCCTCCAGAATCTCCGGCGCCGCCAGCCAGGCGCGCTGCCAAGCCGCATAGTCGGCGTACTGCACGGGCAGGCCGGGCAGGGGCTCGTGGCGGTAGAGCGCCGCCATCTCGCCCAGGAAGACGTCGACCGACCAGCCGTCCGCGACCGTGTGGTGCAGGTTCACGAGCAGTCGGTGCTCGCCGTCCTTGAGCCGCAGGAGGGTGAACCGGCAGAGCGGCCCCGCCGCGAGATCGAACGGTCGCCGGGCCTCCTCGGCGGCCCTCCGTTCCGCCTCAGCGGCCGCAGCCGGCAGGGCCGACAGATCCGCCAGGGGGAGGTCCGGGACAGCCTCCGGAGCGATCACCTGGACCGGCCGTCCGCTTTCCGGATCGCGAGCGAAGGTGGTGCGCAAGGCCTCGTGGCGCCGCACGATGCCGGCGAGGGCCGCGGCGAGCGCCGGCACGTCGAGGATCCCGCTCAGAGCGAGGGCGAACGGCAGATTGTAGACGGCGCTCCCCCGGTCGAGCTGATCGAGGAACCAAAGGCGCTCCTGGGCGAAGGAAAGGGCGAGCGCGCCCGCGCGGGGCACCCGCAGGATGGGCGTCATCGGAGTCGGAGCACCCCTGTCCCCTTCAATCCTCGCCGCCAGGGCGCCGAGGCTCGCCTCCTCGAACAGGGCGCGCACGGAGAGATCGAGGCCGAAGACCTCCCGCACCCGTGTCGTCACCCGGGTGGCGAGCAGGGAGTGGCCACCCAGATCGAAGAAGTTGGAATCGCTGCCGATCCTGTCTAGGCCCAGCACCTCACCCCAGATCCCGGCCAGCAGATCCTCCGCAGGGCTGAGCGGCCCGGCCGCCGCTCTCTCCTCCTCCGGCCCGAGCAGGGCCAAAGCCTTTCGATCCACCTTGCCATTAGGCGTGAGCGGCAGCGCGGCGAGCGCCACGAACGCGGCGGGGATCATGAAGTCCGGCAGCCGGGCCTGGAGGAAGCGGCGCAGCTCGGAGAGTGGTGGCATTTCCTTTACGGGCACCACATAGGCAGTCAGGGTCTGCCCACCCGGCTGCACCAGCACGACCGCCCGCGCCACGGCCGGGTGAGCGCCGAGGGCGGCCTCGATCTCGCCCAGCTCGATGCGGAAGCCGCGCACCTTGACCTGATGGTCGATCCGGCCGAGGAATTCCAACTCGCCCGACGGCAGCCGGCGGGCGAGGTCGCCCGTGCGATAGAGCCGGGAGCCGGTCGGGCCAAACGGGTCGGG